>CAMWOX010000101.1 GCA_947175975.1 uncultured Ruminococcus sp. | reverse complement strand
CTATCGTGACTCAGACAACCACAACGACAGAAACTACTGATCCTAGCATGACTCATACAACCACAACGGCAGAAACTACTGATCCTAGCATGACTCATACAACCACAACGGCAGAAACTACTGTAACTGATCCTATAGTGACTCAGATAACCACAACGATTGAGACAACTAGTCCCACAATCACTGAGACAACCGCAATAACTACAACCAATCCTACAACAACTGAGCCAACTAATACAACAACACTTGCATTAGGAGATTTGAATGGCGATGAGACCATCAATGCAAAGGATGCTGCTATTGTGTTGGAGGAACTTGCCCGGATTAATGTAGGGATGCCAAGTGGTCTTACATCCTCTCAGACGCAGTGTGCTGATGTCAATTTCGATGGAAAATTAAATGCTTCTGATGCAGGATTGATTTTGATCTACGCAGCTGAAACAGGTTCAGGAAAATTTGTCCAATTTGAGGAACTTGTGAAATGATTTTATTTTTAAGGAGGAATTTTTATGCAAGACAACACACATTCGCCGTTGATCCGGTTTGCAGGAATCCTGACAGTACTTTCTTTGGTATTGTGTATTCTGTTTCCGGCTGATTTTTCATTGACGGCAAACGCAATCTCAACAGATTATCCTGTACAGCTTATGAATATTGCTGTCAAGGATAATTCCAGAGTTCTCACAGAAAGCGGTACACAGGATAATTCTCTTGTTTCTGCGGAAGAACTAGGCAGTACACTTTCGCCGTCCTGGCGGTTTGATCGAGTTGGAGCAGATTCCAACGGAACTTACTTTAAACTCTGTAATGCGGAATCAGGACGCTTGCTGTCGCCAAAGAATTACAACTTGTCTGCTGATGTGGATGTTGTCGTATATGGCTATGAATCCGCACAGGAACAGCACTGGTATGTGGTTCCTGTGGAGCAGGATCATCTCGGAAATGATCTGTATTACAAGATCGTGAATTATTCTGATCCATCACTGGCTTTGACGCAGAGTACATCTGGTGCAAAACTGGAAACATATACAGGAGCTGACGATCAGCTCTGGTTGCTGAATGCTGATGGCTTACAGGGTTTTGCCGGCTATTGTAAAGATGATAATACCGGCAATATCAAAGCAGGTGACATTGGTGGCTTATTCGGCGAAACAGTTGAGGTTTCTGACTTTGATACACTGAAAGAATATGCAACTTCTGACACACCCTATACAATCGTAGTCACTGCGGATATTAAAGTAAATTCTTTGAAACAGGATTCATCCGGCAGGAATTATTGTCCGGACGGTAGAATCTATGTCCACGGCAATAAGACAATTATCGGCAGTTACTCCAAGCATACACTCTATAATGTACAGTTTTGTACAGCGACTAAGAATGGTGTGGGGAATAATCTGATTCTTAAGAATTTTGACTTACAGCATGATGCAGAATCCAATGGCAATGATTCTATTGTTGTCTATTTTGGTTCAGGCGAAAATCTCTGGGTGGATCATGTGACATTTACAGGTCATAAAGATTATAATACAGCTTCTACAGGGCTGGAAGACTGGGATAAATTTTTAGCATGTTGCTATGATGCAGATTATTGTACTGTTTCAGATTGTTCATTCGGATTGCATGAATATGGTTTGATTCTGGGTTATCCGGATGATACAGAGTCTGTGAAAAATCAGTATGACAATTATCCTCGCATGACATTAGCAAGTAATAAATTTTATCAGACGCTGACCCGTGGGCCTGGATTAATGCGTTGGGGGTATTATCATTCTCTGAATAACTATGTCAATACATTCAGTATGGCATATACGGTTCACAGCGGATGTGATATTTATGCAGAGAACTGCTATTATGAAAACGGCGGCAACGTAATCTGTGACTGGAATGAAATTACTTTTGCAGGTGCTTATGCAGAATCCGGTTCAAAATTTTCTGATTGCAAGCGTACGACAATTGAGGGAAAAGCACAGGACAGCAAATGGCGACCATTTGGGAATTATGATTATATTTCTCTGACGGCTGATCAGGCAAAGTCATACTGTTCAGATTACAGCAGTGTACAATCAGATCGTACAAACTGGATGTATCTGCGTTATGCATCCAGTGGTGTTCCGGGTGCAGGTTATTTTGAAGAACCTAATAGCGAGATCATCCCGACTGACCCGCCTGCTCCTGTTGTAGCAGAGTTTGCAGAGGGTTCAGCTTACAGAATCAAGAATGTTAATTCTGGTTTGTATCTGGAAGTAGCAGGTGCAGAGGCGAAGAATAACACGAATGTGCAGCAGTGGGGTTCTGACGGATCAGAGACGCATAATATCTGGAAATTTTTCAGTGCAGGAGACGGCTATTATTATCTTGCTTCTGCTGTCGGTGATGGTGGTACTTATGTACTGGATGTGGCAGGCAAGAAAAAAGAGAATGGCACGAATATAGATATTTATCAATATAATGCAGGAACAAATCAACAGTTTATGCTCACAAGGAACAAAGATGATTCTTATAAAATTTGTACCAGGATTTCCGGTGGAAATTCTGCTGTGGAAATTGCGGATGCAAGTGCAGAATCCGGTGCAAATGTGCAGCAGTGGGAGATCAATGGGGCATCCTGCCAGAACTGGATCTTAGAACCCGTGGTTGATCCAGGTACTGCGATGGATACCAGTGTCAGATATAGTTTTACAAATGCAAATAGTAATCTTGCATTAGAAGCTGCAAACGGCACAATGGCAGATGATACAAATATTCAGCAGTGGATCTCTAATAATTATGACTGTCAGAAATGGATTTTAAAATCTTTCGGCTCTGGAAATTATTATTATATCCGTTCTGCACAGGATCAGAATTATGTTCTGAAAGCAATGGGCAGCAGTAACGGCAGTAATATTGCATTAGTCACATATTCCAGCAAGGATAGTGCAATGTTGTTCCGGTTTACAAAGAATCTGGATGGTTCTTACCGGATTCTGACACACGCTTCTAAAGATACTGGTGTGATTGAAGTAGCAGATGCAAGTACAGAATCCGGTGCAAATGTGCAGCAGTGGGAAACAAATGGGAATACCTGCCAGAACTGGAATCTGTCTGCGGAATCTATTCCGGTAACAGAACCATCCACAGAAGAACCTACACAAGAACCTACACAGAAACCTACACAAGAACCCACCCAAGCAACCACAGAACCTCCCACGGAAATTCTCTGGGGAGATGCTGATGAAAACGGTAAAGTGGAAATCCTGGATGTTGTCCTGATGAACAGGGTTTATGTTGGTGTGGATACGCTCGAAGATGCAGGACGCATCAACGCAGATGTTGACCAGGATCAGAAGATCACATTGTCCGATTCCATGAATATTCTAAAACTGCTCGTCCATTTGATTACACCTGCTGATTTTCCGGTTCGATAATTGATCAGGCAAAAGTGATAATACCAGTTGAAATAAAAAAATAGAAAAGCAAAAGAATTTTGAAATGGGTGATTTTATGAAATGGGTATCTGCTGTCTTGCTTTATCTGTCAGCTGTTCTGGTATTCGGCTGTCTGATTTATAGTTTTAGAAAACCCCGGCAGCTCAGTATTGAACCGCCGCTCAGAATGCTTTTGGGTTCTGCCGGAGTCGCATTGTTTCTGAATGCAACGGCAATGCTGACAACTTCATTGCAAATGTCTTATTTTCTGTTTGGTGCATATCATATTGCAATGGATTTTGTCATTAACGGCATGATGGCATTTGTACGCAGGTATACAGGTCTGCGGGATTACAACCAGAAAGTGCAGACAGGCTTCGGCATTGCGGCTATTCTTGATGCGGTTCTGATGGTGATAAATTGCTTTCAGCCGATTGTTTTCGAGTGTGAAAGAATACCGGATCAATTTGGTTCGCTTTTCTGTCATATCAGTTCTAAGAGCTATTTATACGGTTTTCATGTTATTCTGATCTATGTTATGATCGTGATACTGTTATTTGATCTGATCCGGAAAATGTTACAGTCTCCTAAGATTTATAAGCTGAAATATGCTGTCATTCTGGTGTTGGACTGTATTGTCGTGATTTGTCACACAATCTATTTACAGTTCAATACCGTGATTGACTATTCATTGCTATGGTATGCTGCCGTTGCATTCTCCGTCTTTTATTTTTCAACCACTTATATTCCTCGTGGTTTGATGGATAAATTATTGTATTTTACAATTTCTAATATGCAGGATGGTATTATCTGCCTGGATATTGAAAACAAATGTGTCCATGCAAACCGGACAGCAAAAATTTACTGCGATTTCGAGATGGATCAGCAGATACAGACCTGGTTCATGGAAGAAATTCCGTCAGGTGCAGAAGATTATTACTGGGATGCAAAACGCAGAATTAACGGCAGTATGCGGTATTACAGGATTCAGTATCAGAAAATTTTTGATGTGCAGTCAAAATATCTGGGATGCTTTTTTATCATTCAGGACTGCACCAAAGAAACAGAACGTTTTGAATCAGAAAAATATCGGGCAACACATGATGCACTGACTGGAATTTACAACAAAGAGTATTTTTATGAGACAACACGGGAAAAGATTACACAGAATCCATTGCAGGAATATTGCATCGTTTGCACAGATGTCAAAAATTTCAAGCTTGTTAATGACATGTTTGGTGTGCAGACAGGAGACAAGCTGTTATTGAGAATTGCAGGGATTTTAAGATCACTTGCAGGAGAAAGCTGGGTATACGGCAGACTCACAGCGGACAGATTTGCACTTTGTGTGCCACAGGAAGAATTTGATGAAGAACAAATTCTGAAGAAGATTGTCCGCATGGCGAAACTTACAGAAGACACTGTTTTTAAAGTACATATTCATATTGGTGTTTATCTTGTGGAAGATAAGACACTGGGAATTTCTATGATGTGTGACAGAGCCAATCTTGCGATTAAGACGATCAAAGACAGTTATCAAAATATTGTCGCCTATTATAAAGAAAATCTGCGTGAAAGTACAATCAATGAGCAGAAAGTGATCAGTGAATTTGAAGATGCGATTCGTGACGGACAATTCCAGGCATATGTACAGCCACAGGTTGCCGCAAATGGAAAGATCCGTGGTGGAGAAATGCTAGTTCGTTGGGTTCATCCGCAGAAAGGTATGATTCCTCCTGGTGAATTTATTGGGATTTTCGAACAGACAGGCTTTATCAGCCGTCTGGATGCTTACATGTGGGAAACAGCCTGTATGCGTCTCCAGAGATGGAAAAATGCTGGATTGACTGAAAATTATTTGTCAATTAATATTTCTCAGAAAGATTTTTATTTACTGGATGTCTATAAGATACTCACTGGACTTGTAAAGTATTATGATCTGAATCCAAGAAATTTGCATCTGGAAATCACAGAGACGGCCGTTATGAGCAATCCGCAGGCACAACTGCCATTGATTGCAAAATTAAGAAATTATGGATTCCTGGTAGAAATTGATGATTTCGGGAGCGGCTACTCTTCACTGAATACGCTCAAAGATTTGCAGGCGGATATTTTAAAAATTGACATGGGATTTCTCAGTAAGACAGCACATCAGGGCAGAAGCAAGCTGATTCTTCAGATGATCATTGCACTGGCAAAGGCTCTGCGTATGGAAGTGATTACAGAGGGCGTGGAAACACAGGATCAGGTCGATTTTCTGAAAGCTTATGGATGTGATATTTTCCAGGGGTATTATTTCGCAAAGCCCTTGCCTGTGATGGAATTTGAAATGCAATATCTCAACAGGACATTCAAAATATAGAATTATAATAATGAAACCTGCCCGGTTAAGATACCTGGCAGGTTTTGGTTTTGATTAAATCATGAATGACTTCGCTTGCCAGGAGTAATCCGGCAGTGGATGGCACAAATGCGTTGGATGCAGGGATTGCCCTGCGATGTTCAGAAGTCTCAGAATGGTTTGTCATTTTTGCTGGTTCTTCTTCGGAATAGATTACTTTCAGTTTTTGAATATTGCGTTTTTTTAATTCTCGACGCATGACTCTTGCCAGGGGACAGACACTTGTCTGATAAATATCAGAAATTTTTAGTGCAGTCGGATCAAGTTTATTGCCTGTACCCATAGAAGAAATCACAGGTGTGCTTGCT
>CAMWOX010000100.1 GCA_947175975.1 uncultured Ruminococcus sp. | reverse complement strand
GTGTACATATTGCTGGAACGGAAAGGAATGATTTGATTTTGCACAGAACAGGCATCCATGAAGAATGCGGTGTATTCGGTATATTTTCTAAGCATACAATACAGGTTGCGAATCTGACTTATGCCGGATTGTTTGCATTACAGCACAGAGGACAGGAAAGCTGCGGCATCGTGGTGAATGACAAGGGTGTTTTTGCACATCATAAAGATACAGGACTTGTTCAGGAAGTATTCACACAGTCTGTGATGGATTCTCTGGGAGAGGGAAATATTTCTATTGGACATGTGCGTTATTCAACAACAGGCGGTAATAATCGAGTGAATGCACAGCCACTGGTTGTGCGGCATGTCAAAGGACCATTGGCAATTGCACATAACGGGAATCTGGTTAATGCACATATGCTCCGAGAACGTTATGAACTCAAAGGAGCAATTTTCCAGTCCACGAACGATACGGAAGTAATTTCTTATTGTCTGACGGAACATAGATTGAAAAAAGATTCTATTGAGAGAGCTGTTGAACATGCCATGTATGATTTGCAGGGAGCGTATTCTCTGGTGATTATGTCAGCACAAAAATTAATTGCTGCAAGAGATCCCAATGGATTTCGTCCGCTTGTGATGGGCAGTCTGCCGGATGGCAGTGTTGTCTTTGCTTCTGAAACCTGTGCGTTGGATGCTGTCGGTGCAGAATTTGAAAGAGATCTTCTGCCAGGGGAAATCATAGTCGTTGAGCCGGACGGCATTCGGTCTATCCGGACACATTGCGGCAGAAAATCGGCTATGTGTGTATTCGAGTATGTTTATTTCGCAAGACCGGATTCTGTGCTGGAGGGATGCAGTGTCCACAAAGCAAGACTTCGTGCAGGAGAATTGCTCTGGCAGGAACATCCTGTTGACGCTGATGTTGTGATTGGTGTCCCGGATAGTGGACTGGATGCGGCATTGGGATTTTCCCATGCGTCCGGGATTCCCTACGGCGTGGGATTTGTCAAAAATCGCTATATCGGCAGAACGTTTATTCAACCCAGTCAGCAGCAGCGGACAAATTCCGTCAATCTGAAACTGAATGTGATCCGGGAAACCGTTGCCGGAAAGCGTGTTGTGCTGATTGATGACAGTATTGTCCGGGGAACGACTTCAGCAAGGATTGTGAAACTGGTTAGGGATGCCGGTGCGAAAGAAATTCATTTCATGGTATCCTGCCCGCCATTTAAAAATCCATGCTATTTCGGAACGGATATTGACAGCAGGGAGCATTTAATTGCCTGCCAGATGGAAATTCCAGAAATTTGCAGGACAATTGGTGCAGATACACTGGGATATTTGAGTATTGATGGTGTGAAATCGATTGCAAAAGAGGCGAAGTGTGGTTTCTGTGTCGGATGTTTTACAGGTGATTATCCTGTCTCTGTTCCCAAAGAAATGCCCAAAGATAAATTTGAATCGAAATTAGGAGAATTTTGAATTATGGCTAGTTTTTCTGAAAGCTACAAAAAAGCCGGTGTAGATGTAACAGCCGGCTATGAAGCAGTCAAGCTCATGAAAGAACATATTGCAAAGACAAATATTCCGGGTGTGATTTCCGGAATCGGCGGTTTCGGTGGTCTGTTTGAACCGGATCTCACAGGAATTGAAAAGCCTGTATTCGTGTCCGGTACGGATGGTGTTGGTACGAAATTGAAACTTGCATTTCTCATGGACAAGCACGACACAGTCGGCATTGACTTCGTGGCAATGTGTGTGAATGATATTATTTGCTGTGGTGCAAAGCCGCAGTTCTTCCTGGATTATATTGCAGTCGGAAAGAATTATCCGGAAAAGATTGCAACGATTGTATCCGGTATTGCAGACGGCTGTGTGCAGGCAGGCTGTGCGTTGGTCGGCGGTGAAACAGCAGAAATGCCGGGATTCTATCCAGTGGATGAATACGATTTAGCAGGTTTTTCTGTCGGTGTTGTTGATAAGAAAAAGATTGTCAATACAGAATCGCAGAAAGCCGGGGATGTGTTGATTGCATTGCAGTCTTCCGGTGTGCATTCTAACGGTTTTTCTCTTGTCAGAAACGTTTTTGAAGTCAATGAAGCAAATCTTGCACTGCATTTTGATGAACTCGGTGCAACACTCGGCGAAACGCTCTTGACACCGACAAAAATTTACGTCAAGTCAGTTCTGGAACTGATGCAGAGTGTTACTGTAAAATCTGTTTCCCATATTACAGGCGGCGGCTTTTATGAGAATATTCCAAGGTCTTTGCCGACTGGCATTTCTGCACATATTCTCAAGAAAGATGTACAGATTCTGCCAATATTTGATTTGATTGCAAGAACAGGACATATTCCGGAGCGTGACATGTTCAATACGTTCAATATGGGTGTTGGCATGATTCTCTGTGTTGCACCGGAAGATGCTGACAATGCTGTGAATATTCTGAACAATGCAGGAGAAAAGGCATATATTCTCGGTGAACTGGTTGCTTCTGATGAGGGAGTTATTTTAGAGTGATGAAACATATTATTGTACTCGTTTCCGGCGGCGGCACAAATTTGCAGGCTTTAATTGATCAGCAGGAACAGGGAAATATCAAAAATGGCAAAATTTCCTGTGTGATTTCTTCCAATCCGGATGCCTATGCACTCCAGAGAGCTGAAAAGCATGGCATCAAGTCCCGTGTACTGCCCAGAAAAGAATTTCAGAATAATCATGATTACAGTCTGGCTTTGCTGGATCTGCTCCGGGAAGAACAGGCAGATCTGATTGTCCTGGCTGGTTTTATGATCATCCTGGATGCGGAGCTGATCCGTGCTTATGAAAATCGGATTATTAACGTCCATCCAGCATTGATTCCGTCGTTTTGCGGTGATGGATTCTATGGTCTGCATGTGCATGAAAAAGCACTTGAAAAAGGCGTGAAACTCACTGGTGCAACCGTGCATTTCGTGAGTGAAATCTGTGACGGTGGTGCGATTATTTTACAGAAAGCCGTGGAAATCCAGAAAGGCGATACACCCGAAATCCTGCAAAGGCGTGTTATGGAGCAGGCAGAATGGAAAATCCTTCCGCAGGCTGTGAGCCTGTTCTGTGAGGATCGCTTGCAGATCGAAAACAATCATGTATGGATTACAGAATAATTTATAAATAATCCGGAAAGGAATTTTTATGCAAGTTTTAAATATTTGTGAAGAATTACAAAATAATTCTTATCCTGGCAGAGGGATCATCATCGGTAAGTCTGCGGATGGAAAATCCGCTGTAACAGCGTATTTCATCATGGGCAGAAGTGTCAACTCCCGCAATCGTGTATTCACAGAAACAGAAGACGGCATCCGGACAGAAGCAGCTGATCCGTCAAAGCTTTCTGATCCGCATCTGATTATCTATGCACCGGTGAGAGTTCTCGGCAATAAAACAATCGTTACAAACGGCGACCAGACAGACACGATTTATGAACTCATGGACAAACAGCAGACGTTTGAACAGTCGCTCCGGACTCGTGAATACGAGGACGATGCACCGAATTACACCCCCAGAATCTCTGGAATCATGCACGTTGGCGACGGAAATTATAATTATGCAATGTCCATCTTGAAATCTGCTGACGGCAATCCTGACAGCGTGGAACGTTTCACATTCTCTTACAGCAATCCGATTGCCGGATTCGGTCACTTCATTCATACATATATGGGGGATGGCAATCCATTGCCGAGCTTCGAGGGAGAACCAAAAAAGATTACAATCCCAAATGATCTGGATGCGTTTGTAGATGCTCTCTGGAATGCTCTGAACGAAGATAACAAAGTTTCCCTGTTTGTGCGTTATATCAATATTGAAACAGGCGAGGCAGAATCCAGAATCATCAATAAATATACAAAATCATAATGCAGTTTCCGCAGCGAGAAAAAATATATTATCTCAGCACATTTTTTGGCGATTGGGAAGCGGTCGGCATTACACTGGATAATCGTTATGTTTTTATAGGTTATACCGGTAGTACGAATAAAATAGAATTATATGAAATTTCTTATATGAACTATCTGCGTTTTATTCAGGCTTATCAAACCGGGGCTGTTTCTATGCTGGAACAGCTCCGATATGAGAATTATCTGACACCATGCATTGCGTCTCAAAGTTCAAATTATGAGCCTGCCCCGATTCCGGTATTATCTTATGGTACAGAACAGTATCAGAATTATTTTGATTTTGTATGTCATCATACTGTGACAGAAGCCGTATTTGTCAAAAATACAGTAATATTAAAGACAGAACAGGGAGACTCTCTGACCCTGATTTTGAAATTATTTGAGGAGGAAAATTCCCATGGCAAATGAAATGCTTTTAAAATATGGCTGTAATCCGAATCAGAAGCCGTCCAAAGTCTTTATGGAGAACGGTTCTGAACTGCCGATTACAGTTCTGAACGGCAAACCTGGTTATATTAACTTGCTGGATGCACTCAATGGCTGGCAGTTAGTAAAAGAACTGAAAGCTGCAACAGGTGTCTGTGCAGCAACTTCTTTCAAGCATGTGTCTCCGGCAGGTGCGGCAATTGGCAGACCGCTGAGCGATACACTGAAAAAGATCTACTGGGTGGATGATCTCGGTGAACTGACTCCTTTGGCAAGTGCCTATGCAAGAGCCAGAGGTGCGGACAGAATGTCCTCCTACGGTGATTTTATTGCATTGTCTGATAAAGTGGATGTTTGCACAGCAAAGATGATTCAGCGTGAAGTGTCTGACGGTGTGATCGCTCCTGCTTATGATCCGGAAGCGTTGGAAATTCTCAAATCCAAGAGAAAAGGCACTTACTGCATTTTGCAGATGGATGAAAATTACAAGCCCGATCCGGTAGAACGCAAGCAAGTCTATGGTGTGACGTTCGAGCAGGGTAGGAATGAACTGGCAATCAATCAGGAATTGTTATCTAATATTGTCACAGAGAATAAAAATATCCCGGCGGATAAATTAGATGATCTCATGATTTCCCTGATTACGCTGAAATATACACAGTCTAACTCTGTCTGCTATGTTAAGGACGGTCAGGCAATCGGCATCGGTGCAGGACAGCAGTCCAGAATCCATTGCACCAGACTTGCCGGACAGAAAGCTGATAACTGGTGGCTTCGTCAGTCTCCGCAGGTACTTGGCTTGCAGTTCGTGGATGGCATCCGTCGTGCAGACCGTGACAATGCGATTGATGTTTATATCGGTGATGAATACGAAGATGTTCTCCGTGAGGGTGAATGGCAGAAGATTTTTAAAGTCAAGCCGGAAGTATTCACTGTTGCAGAGAAAAAAGCATGGCTTGCACAGAATACAGATGTTTGTCTGGGTTCTGACGCATTCTTCCCGTTTGGAGATAATATCGAAAGAGCAAAGAAAAGTGGGGTTGCGTACATTGCAGAGCCGGGCGGTTCAATCCGTGATGATAATGTGATTGAGACCTGCAATAAGTACAATATTGCAATGGCATTCACAGGCATCCGGTTATTCCATCATTGATCATTATGAAGAAAGATAAATCTATCCGGAGTATGGCGGTTGCTGCCGCCGTACTCTCCGGATGTAATGTCATTCTGAATTGTCTGTTTGTACTGTTTCCGCAGATTGTTGCATCGTTGTTCCTGAGGACAAGCATGGAAAGTTATTCTTTCGGGTATGCTCTGCCCTTTATGCTGATTCAGGCGATTTTCCCAGTGATGTTACTCATTATTGCGCTTGTCAACATAAAATCGGATACATTCCAGGAACAGAAAGGCATTGGCACAGTGATTGCGATCGGGGTCTGTTGGGTACTCAGTATGATCCTGAATACTTGCTTGCATACTCTCTGTATGAGAATATTGGGTAGTGACATGATTGCCTTATGCAGTGCTGTGAATACGGCACAGTCATTCATGGGATTTCTTAGTGCAGTTGCAAGATTTCTTCTGATTAGTATTGCGTCAATCGAAATTTATGTGGCAGGAAAAAATTTTTCAGAAATAAAACATGATTATAATAATTATTAAAAATTACTGAAAAAGGAGGTTTTTATCATGAAAATTCTAGTAGTCGGCGGCGGCGGTCGTGAACATGCGATCATCATGAAATTAGCAGAAAGTCCCAAAGCAACGGAGCTGTACTGCGCTCCCGGAAACGGCGGCATTTCCCGTTATGCGAAGTGTTTTGACGTGAAAGCAACGGACATCCCCGGCATGGTGGAGTTAGCAA
>CAMWOX010000099.1 GCA_947175975.1 uncultured Ruminococcus sp. | reverse complement strand
CCCCATCACACTGCAAACTGCTCCCAGTAATATCCCGAAAACAATAACCCCCAGTGTGAGTTTTCCGGCAATCCCCGTCAGCTTTTTCATAACTCATCTCCTTTTATCGTTTGATCTGCAAAAAATTGTTTCTTTTCCTCCGTATCAAGGAAATACAGCAGCTTACTTTGTCCCATAAGCCTGCCAGATTCGGCAAGCCTTTGTTCATATTTCCGGAAGCTGCCCGCTTGCAAAAAATCAAGCTTCAACGGTGCTATTTCGTGCATGCGCTCACAGGAATAATAATCAAAATTTGCATTTCTCATACATTCTTCCAGGATTTCCTCCGCATTTTCAATGGCAGGATGATTTCCACATTCGAGATAAACTAAATATCTCGGCAACAGCTCCGAATGATCCTCACAAATACAGTAACCAACAACATCTGCCTTTGTGATCTCCGAAAAGCGTTTGATCGTCGCCGCAAGCTGTTCTCGATTGGTTTTCTCACCTGCTATGCTCAGCACTTGATTTTTTCGATAGCAATATTTTACCACAGGTGCTTTTTTAAATTTACCGACTACCTCTATCACATCTCCAAGCCGATAACGATACAGCCCGGAGTGATTTGTGAAAATCATTTCATATTTTTTACCAATTTCGATTTCGCACAGCAAAAGCGGAATTTTAGTTGTATCGTTGATTGGCAAAAACTCAAAAAATCCTGCCTCCGGAAATAAAATATATCTGTCAGAAATATCCATTTTTTCCGCCGTACCGAAAACGCCCTCCGAAGCCGCATAGGCATAATGGTGAATGGGAAGCCCGTCTGCATATTCCAACATTTTTTCAGTATAGTAGGAGAACGATTCCCCACCTATTGTCAGAATATATTTCATCTTTTTCCAGATTTTTTTGATCATTCCTTTGTTCAGATTTTCATATGAAATACTTCGCAATTCCCTGGCACGTCCGGGATTTGGAAGCAGTTTTTCGGCAAGATATTTTTTTTGTTCTTCGCTAATGTCAGCACTTACTGAACCGTATTCCATGTCGTTCAACAGCAATTCCCAATTGTGAAGAATATACTCCATGACACCCGCAACACGGTTCACAAAAACGCCGTGGATTGCCGTCAGATCACGTTCAGCAAGTGCAAACCGCACTTTTGTATACAACAGATCCTCCAGTGCATCCGGAAACAGAATTTCCTTCGGAACACAGTAATCAGACGCATCAAATCCGCCATCTTTGTCCAGCCATTGATAGACACAGCCCGAACGGATACCATTCATTCTGCCATCGGTCATATATGTTTTTGCAAATTCACCGATCTGAAATATTTTCCCGAAAAGCTCCTCCTTACTGATTTCCTTGTAATATTCACGAACTGTTCCGAAAATTGTACCATATGTATATATGTATTGCAGTGTAATATCCGTTTTGTTAAGTGGGAGATATTTTTCCATGCCTGTTGTTCCAGAGCTGATGCAGAAATATACCGGATCTTCGACAGTCAGAATATTTTCCTTGCCGTTTATTATCCTGGAAATGTAGTCGGAATAATCGTTATAATCAGAAAGAGGAATTTTTTCTTGAAAATCTGAAATACTTTTTATCTCTGAAAAGCCGTATTTTCTTCCAAATTCCGCATCTTGATTTTTATACAGCAACTCAAAAAGCATCTCACATTGAATCTTGTCTGCACTTTCGCAGGTCGACCGCAAGCGTTCCAATGCTTGTTTTCCCAATGCCGCATAATCAGTTTTCACGCAATACCTCCCTCCACAAAAATCTGCACCGTATTCGTGCCGAAAGTTCGCTGATATAATGTCTGTTCACATATATTTTGGATAAGCCGAATCCCCATGTACGCTTCATCATCGTCAGCATAAGCAAGCGGATTGAAGTCATTTCCGCCATAGCGTATACGTATCCCGATAACGCCCTGCAATGAATATACACGCAGATCGAACTGGACTGCACTCTCGTTTTTGCCCTCGTTTTTATCGACGATCAGCGTCATAATTTCTTCCATTGCAAGACTGATGCGCATTGTCTGCTTTGGAGACAATCCGTTTTTTTCGCAAAAATCAGTAATCCTGCCGCTTGCATCACAGATATTCTCTGCATTTCCGCTGACTGAGAAATTTATCACATTTCCCGATCGTTCAAGAGTCTGATCCAAAAGCAGAAAACGTGAACTATTTTTATGTAATATCCCTGTTGCGATTATCCAGAGAAGCAATGTCAGAATTTCTCCGAAAAACAAAAACAGCCACGGATCATGTCCGGAAGAAAGCAATGTAAAAAGGCTCATGCAGGACATTCCGAACACTCTCAAAAAAATGATCATATTTGACCACAGTGTCCGTCCTGAAACATTGTAATAGCTTGACAGGACACAATTGATCAATGCCGGGAACATTCCCAGTGACAGACATAGCAATGCAAACCGCAATGACAGATCCAAGCCGTATGCCATTGCAATCAGGTCAGCACTCAGAATAATAATTACGCAAAACAGCAGACTGTACAGAATACCGCTTTTGATCTGCCGCACCATTAAGAGTCGTGTGCTTTCGTTGTCATGCTCGCCGTTGTAGATTCCGAGCATGGCAGACGCAGCCTGCGGAACACCGCTTGTGACACTTTCTCCGAATGCGGAAATGCAGTTCACTGCCGTGAATGCCGCTACCATGCTGCTGCCACAATAACAAAGCAGAAGTGCATTGATCACAGATACACGCAGTGTCTGAAAGAGATTATTCATAGCAGAAGGACTTCCTGCCTTGGCAAGATCTGCAAATTTTATATCATCAGATTTTACACAAAATCCGAAAGGAAAACTGCTTTTTTTGTCACACAGCCGTACAAATCCGAAAACACAGGCGGCGGCAGTCGACAGAACACTTGCTAAGGCCGTACCAAATACGCCCATTTCCAGCACGTACAGAAACAGGACATCAAGCACAATGTTTCCGACACCCATGATCAGCATCATTAATGTAATCTGTCCGTTACGTCCATCAAGCCGCAAAAACCAGAACGGTATATAAATCAGGATTTTCGGAAGTGCTCCGGCAATGGTCATTCCCGTATATTCCGCTACAAATTCGGTGACATTCTCATCCGAACACAGAAATACAGAAAGTGGTTTCAGAAGAATCAGCCCCAGGATCGTGATAAAAACAGAAACTGCCGTACACCAGAATATCGACATGTGATAGAGTTTTTTTGCATTTTCAATATGATTGTTTCCAATCGCATCCGAAGCGCAGATTGCTGTGCCGGACACGACAAAAGAACCCATGATACACAACACCAGATAGACGGGCAGACTGAAATTGATTGCCGCAAGTGCATTTGTTCCGAGCCGTTGTCCTACTAGTACCCCATCCGCAAGAATGTTGATATTGCCGCTCAATACAGACAGAATACAGGGGATGAGGGCTTTATTATATGCTTTTCTGAGGAATTGTTCATTTTGTTTCAGCTCCAAAATCATTCAATCCTTTTCTGATATACTTTTATTTCTGATAGGTGCAAGATTATTCCAACTTTCCAGTAATGCCGTGATCTTTTCGTAATAACCTTTTTGAAAAAAGACACATTTTGCAGGATCGCTCCCAAGTTTATCATCCGTAAGCGTGTATGCAAGTGCCCGGCATCCTCCGACACAGTATTTGAAATAATCGCAGGCGGCACATTTAGAATTATGCTCAGCAAGTGTTTTTACTGTCGTGCATACTTCATCCAGATATTTTCCGCCCTGAAGCAATGTCTGAAGATCGGTGGTTTTTATATTGCCGAGAAAATCTTTTTTCTTATCATATAATCCCGAGAGTTGCAGACAAGGGTATACATTGCCGTTTGCGGCAACGGCGATTTTTCCCCGGTTTCCACGGCATACTGGCAGACTGTCACGATATTCCCCCTCGGCACACTCCACAGGACGAACCCGGAATGCCTTACTACCTGGGAAAATCGTCAGAAATTGCCAGATGTCAACATCCATTCTGTGCGGTTCTTTACTATATTCAACAGCAAATTCATACATCTTATTATAATATTTATCCACACTCAAACAAGAATCGCCTGCATTTTCTTTCCAGCGAGGACTTTCTGATGTTCGGATAATGCGCATCTCGTCAATTCCCATCTCGTCAAGCATTTTTGCAGTCGGAAGTATCGTATCTATATTTTGTCTATGGACATTCGTTTGCGCCCAGACTTCAAAACTGTTCTCTTTGCACAGTCGGAGTGCCGCAAGCGCATTTTCCTCTGCACCCTTCCGGTTTCGAAGCCAATCATGATGACCGATCCCGTCAAACGATATTTTGATAATGGGATAACAGCCCAGTTTTTTCAGTCTGTCCAATGCGGCTTGGTTGATAAAATGCCCATTAGTATTAATTTCACCGACATACATGCCGAGCTTGTAAATTTCTTCGATGATCTCAAAAAAATTCTTATGTAACATCGGCTCTCCGCCTGTGAGAGTTATCGCATTCAGACCGCATTTTCTTGCCTGTTTCAGCATTGTCTTTGCTTCGTCAAGCGTCCATTCACTCATGTCCGGTGCATTGTCGGCGGCATTGAAACAATGCAGACAGTTATAATTACATTTTCCGGTGATTGCATATTCCATAGCCGGAAAGTAACGATTGTTGCAATCAAGGTGCTTCTGCCAGTCGGACAGTGCATCGCCGTCCCTGGCAGGAGCGATAAACCCCAGATGCAAAAATTTTTCCGCAAGCGGAGAATCTGCAAGCTCCGTTGTTCCGTCGCATTGTAAAAGGAACTCAAATTCTCCCTTTTTCAATCCCTTTGCATCCCGTACATTCTTCATGTAATACGCATACGGAACGAACCACCAGGAACGCAGTGCAATATTCGGATTTAACAGATATCGGCTCATTTTCGTCCTCCCTGTATGATTGGGTGTTTGCACAACAAAGTAAAAGTTGTGTTAAAAATTGCATTGGTAAACATTATCTGAGAAGAGGTGGTAACTACAACAACCACAACAATTCGTCATTACCGTTCTGGCACCAGAACACTGATGTGTTGATTGCGGGAAACCGCTTCCGCCACAACGATTGCATTTGAAATTTTTGCAGATATCATAACTGTTGACCAGGGGTAATTTCTTTTTAGAAGAGCCACAGCCACCGCCTGCAACGCTGTCAAGCTCGTCGTCGGACAGCTCGCCGGATTTTTGGAGCTGTGCAAAATAGGCTTTTACTTCGTCCTCGCTGAGTGTGATGCCGTTCTCTTCTGCAAGAGCAATCAGCTCTGCAATGGATTTCATCTGTCTTGCTTTTTCGATCAGCTCCGGTGTAAATTTGTTTTCCATAAATACCCCCTATTGTTTCTTGCTGGCGAGGTTACTGCATACCCCATGACCAAAGAAAGGAGAATTTTCTTCCGAATAGAACATACAGTTCATACATATGGAACAAGCCCAAAATTCCGGATACAAAGGCTGTGGCAGGCATATATGCTTTTCCTTACTGGAATCTGCATTGTTGCAAATACGGCAATGAAAGTACTCACAGGTATGAGAGGGAAGTCTGGCACGTGAAGGGTCGATATTCTGACCACCTCCACAGCTACCGCCTGCAACGCTGTCAAGCTCATCATCCGACAGCTCTCCGGATTGGTTACACTGCTCATGGAGCTGTGCAAAATAATCCCTTGCTTCGTCCTCCGTGAGTGCAATGTCGTTCTCTTTTGCAAGAGCCAGAAGCTCCCCGGCGGATTTTGCTTGTCTTGCTTTTTTGATCAGTTCCGGTGTGAATTTGTTTTTCATAGCTACCTCCTGTAAAAATATTTATTTTTTATGCTGTCTGATACGGGCGAACCTGAAAAATTCAAGATCCTGGTTTCACCCGTATCGTCAAGTCTTTCAGAGCGATCATCCTGACGAGTTCAGATTGAAGTCGGACTGAGAATGATTCTGCAATACATCTTTGGCGATAAGCTCCTCATCAAAGCGTACATCTGTAAACACCACCACCGTCTGATATGCTGTGACCACAATACGGGCAATAGTCCATGTACAGATTTGGGGAGCCAAAGCACCCATGCATCCCGTTTTCTCCTTTTCCGCCGCAACGAGCGCATACGAAATTTTCACATGTATCATACTTGCCGACTATGCGAAATTCTCTTTTTGGGAAATTCACTTCACCACAGCCGCCGCCTGCAACGCTGTCAAGCTCATCATCGGACAGCTCTCCGGATTTGTTCATCTGCGCAAAATATTCTTTTGCTTCGTCTTCCGTGAGTG
>CAMWOX010000098.1 GCA_947175975.1 uncultured Ruminococcus sp. | reverse complement strand
AATTAGGACATTATATTGATTTAATAGAACTTGTAGATTATGATAAAAAAAGCTTTTTAAAGATTTTGAAAGAGGATTTTGAAAATTTTAAATTTTCAAATAGTTACTTGAGTAAAGAAGAATGGAATGCCAAATGGAATAGGCTTTTTAGTGATGCAAAACAGTTATCAGACATAATTTCAGGTATTACGAAAGGAAAAATAAAAGGAAAATGCACACATGATGATAGGTATTGGGAAAATGAAGAAAATTTACCTGCTGAGACATTTGCACATTTTTTTGAAGCAACAATAAGAAACGATAAGGTAAAAATAAGAGTATATCAAGAAATATTTCCTAATGCTTATAAAGCTTTTTTAGATTATTTTAATACATAAGGAAAGAAGGTGATTGTATCATGGAGAATGAATTTGATGAACTTTTTAAACTTCTTGATAACATTCCAACTGAAAAACAAAATGATATTGCAGATGAAAAAATAAGTGATGAATCATTTGAAAAGTTTATAAAAGGAATGGAAACCATTCTAGGCTGTTCTCTGGAAGTAACACCAGAATTTGAGGAAAAATTAAAAATTGTATCTACACTGGAAAGAAAATATACTGACACATTTGGAGATACCATAAGTTGGGACATAGAATATATTGGCATGTCACTAGACAAAAAAATTCAAACAATTCAAGAATGCTTAAATACAAATAAGCCAAAAAATATTGTTTTGGGGAGTTGTTATGTACCCAATGATGAAAATGAAACTGGAATACTAAGAAATTTTAAAGCATTTTATTAAAAAGCTCATATAAGGGCATTTCCATTATGCTAAAACAGCATTGCCAGAAATGGCAGTGCTATTTTTATACCCAAAATCAAGAAAGCGAGGAAAAATCAATGGCAGAAGAAACCAAACAGCCGGAAACAGCTCCGGCAGAGAACACCTCTGAGAATGCTCAAAAACAGCCTGTAAAGACGTACACGGAGCAGGAGTACCAGACGCTTGCGGATCAGCTTGCAAAGGCAAATCAGACCATCCAGGACTTTGAGAAGATGGACATTGACGGAATTAAGAAATCCGTTGAGGATTACAAGCAAAAGTGGGAGCAGTCCGAGAACGAGCGAAAAGCGTTTGAACACCGGACGAAAGTCAGCGGATTTGTCAAAAATTTGGGTTTGAAAGACGATATTTATGAAAAGCATGTCACGGAGCTGATCCTTGAAAAGGAGCTGAAATTTGACGGTGACAAACTGATCGGCGGCGACGACGTTGTGAATCAATTCAAGGAAAAATATCCGAATGCATTCCAGTCCGCACAGCCTGTTCCGGAATTTTCCGTGAGTACGCCGGGGACATCCGGTGTCCGGGATGATGATGCTTTTGTCCGTGCTGTCATGGGCTTGAAATAAGCAATTTTTTTAAAAAAGGAGTAATTTTTTTATGGCTAATGCAATCGCACTCGTAAAGAAGTATGTCGATAAGCTGGACGAGGTCTACAAGCTCGCCAGTCTCACGAACGTGTTGGAAAGTGATGCCGCAACCGTCCGCCAGGGAACTAACACAAATGAAATTCTGATCCCCAAAATCGACATGGACGGACTCGCTGATTACAGCCGTTCCGGCGGTTACGTGGACGGCGACGACAAGCTGACGTGGGAGACTGTGAAGTTTGATTACGACCGTGGCAGAGCGTTCAGCGTGGACGCTATGGACGACGAAGAGACGATTGGAATCTCATTCGGAATGCTGTCGTCCCAGTTCATTCGCAACAAAGTCGTGCCGGAAATGGATGCTTACAGATTTGCAAAGTATGCAGGAACATCCGGAATTACAGTCAAATCCGAAGCCCTGACAACAGGCGACCAGGCGTGCAGTGCCATTACGGCGGCAAATACCGTGCTTGATGAAGCCGAAGTCAACGCAGAGGGACGCATTCTGTTTCTCACGCCGACACTGCACAATCTCATTATTGCACTTGACACGTACAAATCCAGGGCAATGCTGGAGGGATTTTCGAGTGTTGTCAAAGTACCGCAGACACGTTTCTACACGGAAATTGACCTACTGGACGGCAAGACAACCGGCGAGGAAATCGGCGGTTACAAGAAAGCGCAAGCCGGCAAAAATATCAATTTTATGATTATTGATAAATCCGCAGTCATCCAGTTCACAAAGCATGTTGTGAACAAGATTATCACGCCAGAAGCGAACCAGACGGCTGACGCCTGGAAGTTCTTCTATCGGGCTTACGGTCTGACGGACGTGTATGAGAACAAAGTCAAGGGTGTTTACTGTTCCCATTCTACGACATAAGGGGGAATCTTCATGAGAACAATCGGTCTTGAAATTCCGGAAAAGCCAAAATCTAAGCCGAAGCCGAAAGACGGTGACTAGATTGAGTTATGCTGATTTTCCCTATTATCAGGATTTCTTCAAAGGCACTCTGATCCAGGATGAAGCAGTGTTCCGGACGTTTGCGGAGCGAGCTTCTGAATTTATCGACACTGTGACTTTTGACAGATTGCAGGATAAAACTTTGTTAGATCTGCACAAAAACAAGATTCAGAAATGCACCTGTGCATTGGCAGAACAGCTTTTCAGGCGGAATCTGTCTTTTGTGAATGGCATTCCGGATTCTGAGAATCTGCCGAAAACATCCGAAAGTATTGGGGCTTATTCCGTATCAATGGCAAATCCGTATGACTATGTGCAGGAACTCTCTCTGACGGACGCAGAATTTCAAAAATCCCTGAAATCCACAGCTTTACGCTATTTAGGCATCACGGGGCTGATGTTCCGGGGGGTGGAATGATGTTCACGAATCAAAATGCCTGTACTGTCTATGAGCGGACAGTCGGAGCAGACCGCATGGAGAGCTATATCAGGCATGTGATTCCGGCGATTTACTGGGAAACCAAGCAAGGACAATTTACGGTTGACAAATCCATGAAGCAGAGCGATTATATACTCTGCATCATCCCGGCAGATTCTCTGTCTGACTATATCCCGAAATCGAATGATCTGATTGTCTGTGGGAGCTGTGAAAGTACAGAACCGCCGGAAACAGTTTTTTTCACTGTCATGGATGTAAAGAATTTCCTTTACGGCTCGCCATATGTTCAACATATCGAGGTGACAGCAGTATGATTCAGGCAAACATCAAAATCAAATCAAATTTCAGCAACATCAAAGCAAAATCGCCGGAACTGCGTCAGAAAACTGTCAATTACGTTGCTAGCGAATTGCTGAGAAAATCTGATCCGTATGTCCCATTTGATACCGGAATGCTCCGGGATTCCGGTATTTCGCATTCTGTGCCGGCACAAGGCAAACTGATCTGGCGCACACCATACGCTAAAAATCAGTGGCATAACGGCAGATCTAACGGACTCCGGGGCAGAAAATGGGCGTTAAGGGCATGGGCGGACTACAAAAAAATAATTCTGGCAAATGCAAATCAGATTTTGTCCGGAAAGGTGCAGATTTAAGTCATGACTACAATTATTCAGGCAGTCCGGGACTATATTGCAACATGTCCGTTATTAAAAAACGGCGTGATTCTAGGGATTGATCAACTCAGTGCAGATATGAGCTACACAATTGACACGACACCATGTCCGCCGATCATCCAAAAATATACGGACGGATCAACCAAACGGCAGTTCCAGTTTGTCTTTGCAAGTCGGGAACGATACGGCACACGAGTGCTTGAAAATCTGGAAAATTCAGGATTTTTTGAAAATTTCTCAGCCTGGATTGATCAGAATAACTGGAATCGGAATTTTCCGGATTTAGGAGAATTTCGTAAGCCATACAGATTAGAAATTCTTACAAATGGCTATGTTTTCGATACTGGAGACAATACAGCCCGGTATCAGATTCAATTAAATTTATTATACACACAAAACTGGAGGTTTTTCAATGGGTAAGAATTTAAAAACAGCAGATCTGGTGATGCGAACCGGGAAACTTGCTTTTTATCAAGTTCCTGGTGATGTAGAATTTACCAGAATGGAAGGCTTTACGAGTCTTTCGACAAGTAAAAGCCCAAAAGAATATTCCCGGCAGTATGTCGATGAAGATTTTGAACGTTCCGACATCACAGGCTATGCAACGGCGGTTGCCTATGCACTGGACAGATATGACGGAAACAAGGTCATTGACGACATTATTTCAATCCACGAAGACGAAAAAATCGGTCAAGAAGCTGTCCGGACGATTGTCCAGGTGGACATGACAACAGCGGAGCATATCGGCGGTTCTATGTGGACGGCAACGGCGAAAATGCGGGATTACACGGTCGTTCCAGATGCAGACGGCGACACGACGGACTGCATGACATATTCCGGAAATTTCAAGACCCGTGGCGAAATGGAAGAAGTCAGCGTGACGACATCCGACGACTTCCAGACAATTGTTGTTGCTGGAAACAGCATCAGCACAGCATTGAAATCGCTGTCATTCCGGACAGCTGGTGTATCAGATCCCGTTCTTTCACCAGATTTCAATGCGAAAACAACAGAATATTCCATCACTGCATCCGGAACAGTTTATTGCCTGGCATTTGCAGAATCCGATGCGTGTGAAATCAATGTGCTGTGCAATGGGAAAACCACGAATGCGAATGGAAAATCCGTCACGTTGACAGAACTTTCTAGCGGCGATACAATTTATGTGATTGTGTCGTATCATGGGGCTTCTACGAACAACACGACAACTTACACAATTCATGTGAATTAAATTTTGAGGTGAGAAATTATGGCAATCTGGAAAATCAACGACACAGAACTGGAATTTGATGTCACCGATGCAGATATGATGGAACGTTACGAAATGGCAATGCAGGCATTGTCGTTGGACATGCCGCACAATGTCAGGGGGATTCCCTATTCTAAGCAACTCCGAGCATACTGCAAGGCATACCGGAAAATGTATGATACAATTTTCGGCAAAAACACATCGGAAAAAATCTTTGCAGGAATTCCCGACAGTCTCCAAAAATACAATACTGTCTATGCAAAACTACTGGCATTCGTGGCGGAACAGGGCAAAATTGTCCAGGATGAAATGCGTGAAATTCAGGAAACTTATGCACCGGAATCCGACAACGGAGACGCTGAAACTACCTGATCATCCTGTAAATCATGAATTTTTTGTATGATCCTCTGCCGTTTGCTGTTGTAGTAGGCGGCAGATTTTATAAAATCCGGACGGACTTCCGGGAATGGCTGAAAATTGCAGATTACTGGGAAAAATCAGACGTTTCAGAACAGGCAAAAGCAATCCTGCTGTTAAACGTCTTTCAGGAAATGCCGCCGACAGATCTTCTCCAAAATGCTCTTGAATCCCTGATCGTATTTTTCCGGCATGACGAAAATCTACCGGAAATCAGCAATCCGTCGAAAAAATCCACGGAAAAAATTCTGTCATGGTCGTATGATGCGGCATACATCCATTCAGCATTTTTGTCAGTTTATCGCATGAATCTGCTGGAAATCCCTGAAATGCACTGGCATGTGTTTTTGAATTTATTCAATACGCTCCCGGAAGATGTGCCGATCAAACAGCGAATGTTTTACAGATCTGTGAATTTATCCAGTATCAAAGACAAAAACGAGCAAAAACGAATCCGGAAAATTCAGAAATCCATCCGGATTCCACAAGAAAAAATCAATGCCGTCCAGACAGGTGATTTCTTTGGTTAAAAGGCAGGTGATAACGTGGCAGATGAAAACGTAATTGTCGAAATTGACGGCGATTCTTCGGGATTTGATAAAGTCGTTTCCGGATTGTCTGATAAACTTTCCGAACAGACATCCAAGATCGGCAGTGCGCTTGCAGATCTCGGCAAAAAAGCAGTATCTGGGGCAATATCGGGTCTGTGGGATCTCGGTCAGGCGGCTATCGAAACCGGACAGGCGTTCGAGAAAAGTATGAGCAACGTCGAAGCGTTACAGCTTGCCGCCGGAGCAACTTCGGATGCCATTGCCATGCTTAAGCAGGTTTCCGAGGAATACGGCGCAAGCACGCAGTTCACAATGGCACAATGTGCCGACGCATTGGGATATATGGCACTTGCCGGGTGGGATGCGGAACAGTCAGCGGCGGCGTTGCCGGGTGTTCTGAGCCTTGCAGCAGCATCCGGCATGGATTTAGCATCTGCATCAGATATGGTCACTGACTATATGTCAGCATTTTCCAAATCTGTCAGTGATTACACCGGCGAAGCTCTCACAGCCGCGGAATTCAGCGACAAATAAGCCTATCCACACACAAAATCAAATACGAACATCCAACAACTAGGAGACGCTTACAAGAA
>CAMWOX010000097.1 GCA_947175975.1 uncultured Ruminococcus sp. | reverse complement strand
TTATAACAGATTCAGGCGGTTTTTTTCTATCCTTTTTTCATCGAACTCACGTTATATCTAAAACGTCTTCCACAACACCAAAACTAAAATCAATTGTTTCAGCTTTGTATTCCTTTGCTACTTTCCTGCCCTCATAAATTTTAAGTGTAAGTTCCATGATAAAATCCTCCGAAAAATTTAAATTTTTTTGAAAAACCTCTTGACAATACGCATAATACGTGTTATAATATATACAGGAGGTGAGAAAATGACAGTCAGAGAAATAACAAAAATGATAGTAAATGATGGTTGGTATTTTGTAAGACAAAAAGGTTCTCATAAACAGTACAAACATAAAACAAAAACAGGTATTGTGACGATACCAGACCACACAGGAGATTTGAAACCCAAAACAGCAAATAGTATTCTGAAACAGGCAGGGCTTAAATAAAAGCCCTCCTGAAAACTGTCATTTTCCCGCCTACAAATATTTTAGGAGCGTGATTTTTAATGAAATTGATTTATCCTGCTTGCTTTTACCCTGATGACGAAGAAAAAAACTTTTATACTGTGATTTTTCCTGATTTGCCAGGTGCAGTAACAGAAGGCAGAACATTAGCAACAGCAATTGAAATGGCTGTAGATTGTGCCTGTGGTTGGATTCTGAGTGCGATAGAAGATAATGAAATCATACCAGAACCAAGTCCAGCTGATGCAATAAAACCAAATGAATACGAAAATGGATTTGTTAATTTCATTTTATTGGATATTGATGCATATGCTGAAAAATATGGAAGTAAAGCTGTTCGCAAAAACTGTACAATTCCGGCATGGCTGAACACTGCTGCTGAAAACGCAAATCTTAATTTTTCCCAAATTCTACAAAATGCTTTGCTTGAAAAACTGCATCTGAACTGAATTTCTCACCTGGTCGCCCTGTGATTACGCAGGGCGAATTTTTACGTTTTCTTTTTTAAACTATAGATAGAATCAGGTGTTTTGACCGTTTCAAAGAAATTATCAAAGTCACATTTGCCGTCACGTTCATCCAGTACAACAGCCTTTGCACTTTTTTTATTTCTTGTAAACTTAAAAATGGTTCTGTCGCCGGAGAATGTCAGCTGCTGATTGCTGGAATCTGTACCATCATCTTCTGTGCTGGAAGTTTCGTCCGGAATGCTGAACGTTCCCTTCAATCTCCACACATAGCGATATGTGCCGTCAGTCAGCTTGATTCTGTAACCAAGAGCAAATGTCCGTTCCACTGCCGGAGTATCTAAGAAAGCCCCTGTATCTTCGTCGATGTCTTTGCCGATAATCCAGCCCAACATAGACAGGCTTAATGCTGGAACGGTAAGCGTGATTTCGTCAGAACCCTCGGAACGAATTGTGATTTTGGCAACGTTGTCGTAATATTTTTTAGCGACCGAAGTTTCCACCTTTTTAGAAATTTCTGCAACTGGTGCGAGATCTTTTACCTCTCCGACTGTATATGCTGCGGAAGTGTCGCTTGTTACTTCTGCAATTACAAGATTATCACAGCCACGAAATTCTACAACATCTTCGCTCTGAATCTGTGTATCAGGCATTTTTGCCACTCTCCTTTTTGTATGTTTCGATATAGTAAGCTTTGAAAAAAGCTCCTGTATGCGTAATTTTGTCTACTTTAATGTCCGTTGGCTTTCCGCCGACAGTCCAACCGATGGATTTTAATAACTGCCTTGCTTGCTCAGGAATTTCTTCGACTTTGACAGGATTCACAGAATAGAAATAAATCCAGAATCCCCAGACACAGCGGTTTGCGTTATTATCATAGAACGATTGTTCAGGATTTTCAAAATTCCAGAACGTGAAAAAGCTATGCGGATAATCTTCCGTGCTATTTAGGCTGCCTTGCAAGAATACAGGAAATCCAAAACTTTCTAGCAATTTAATCAATTCTGATTTCATTTCTTCATTGCCCTTTCGATTGACTTTTCATAGACTTCACGCTGAATCTTCTGCACTTCTTTTCTGGTTTTGGTGCTATAAATCGCATCATAGAGATTTCTGTCCGGTTCGATATGTGGTTGACCGTGAACCTGTGTGCCATACATCAGAAAGATAGACGGCAGACCGCCATCAGCGATATTGAATCCGACTTTTGTTTCTCCAATGTCACCTGTCCAGATAGCAGCAGGTGTTTTATCAAGTGACTGTTCTGTTTCACCCGTTGCTTTATGGAATGAAATCGCTGAATTTAGCTTCTTTGTCACAAGGTTGTGAGAAGCTTTCATTGCACTTTCAGCCGTTTTCTGTGCATTGCCACCGATTTCTTTCAGCTTTCGTGCTAAAATGGAATAGCCGTCAAATTCGATTGTGATTTTCTTCTTTGCCATCACGCACCGCCTTTAATACGTTTGACTTTGAAAATCAGATATCTATTTGCCATATCTGGATTTTCAGGCTCGCCCAGAATCTCATAAATACGCCCATCAGCCAGCCGGAGATGGCAGTTAGATTTGATGTCTGGTCTGTATCTGGTTGTGACCTGTGCAGTATCTTCGATAGAATACACGCCATTTACAGTTGTTTCTGTACCGCCGTATGATTTCCAGTTGACGAAGATTGTTCCTATTTCCTGCTGTTCTTCCTGATAATCAACACCATTGTATCTCTTTGTTTCTGCTGGTGACAGCAGCATGACTGGAGTTCGCATTTGTTTTATCGCTTTCGGAATGTACATCATGTGCTGTCACTCCTTGATTTCAAGGCAAGCTGTGTCACACGTTCATGAAAATATGCTGAAAATTTGACATTTCCGCCGTCATTGTCCCACAAGTCTGATACACCCCTTGCTATAACACCGACAGAGGCATTTGCAATGCTATCCGAAACACCAGCATTTTTCATATAATCCAGAACTTCATCTATATAGATTGCAATCATACTATCAGCAAAATCACTTGTTTCACCGAGTGCCAGCTTGACTTTTGCAAGCAGTTGAGTATCTGCCATTGTAATTTACTTCGTTGAAGAAGCTGCTTTTTGAACAAGCTTAACCAGACTGCCTCTGTCAACAACCTTACCATCAACAGACATAACTGCCTTTGTCTTATGGTCTTCATTGTCCCAGTCGATTTTAGACTGAATCCCTAAGTCATACGAGGTATTCAACGTATAATCGGACATATCAAACAGACAGGCAACGACTGTGTCTTTGGTAACTGTTGCTTTCAGGGATTCCATGTAATCCCCGCACAGAATCACTTCACGACCCAGCAGAACACGTTCCGGCTTGCCAGTAATATCATGATCAATTCTTGCAATCGGCTGATTATTATGATCCACCATAGCCTGAAACTGCATGAAAGTTTTCTTTGTCATGAACCATTTGGCATTGTTTTCATACTGCTGTGGAAGTTCTGCTTCCATCATACAAAGCGTTGCGTAATCTGGCAATTCGGTTTCTCCAGCAGCAATTTCAACTACCTTGTCAGGATTGGTGGATTCATTGACATTATAGAAAATGCCTGTTGGTGTTCCGGCAGAACCGTCTGCATCAGAAAGAATCTTGCTTTCAATGGCTTTTACCATTGCTTCAGATACCTGCTTGATGAATAAACGCTCAAATGATGGCAATGTCTGCACAGTGACTTCCTGAGTCATGGTGATTTCACAGCGCAGTTTGTGTGAACCGAATAAGATACTCCCCAGTTTTGATTTTTTCTGCGCATCCGAGCCTTTGCCTTCACCAACCCAGGATGCAACAGGCTTCACGCTGTCCACCGGAATGCTTTGTCCTGCCGGATAGTTTGTCTTGGTCACCAAAGGCAGAATCATGCCAACAGCTTCCAGATTTTCAATAATTTCAGTTGCAAGCTGAACCGGAATCACAGCCGTTGTGTCACTTGTCGTAGTTGTATCACGAAATTCAGCCGGAATTGAAATATCTCTTGTGACAAAATTCGCAAAAGCAAGACGTTTGCGCAGTTCCAGATTTTCAGTATCTGTTTTTCTGGAATCTGTGCCATAGCTTGCCAAAGGATTTAAATCACGAGTATCAGGTACTTGCTGCTGTTCTTTCTGCTCCAGTTTGTCAAGCTGCGCCTGTGCTTCACGGATTTCCGTCTGTAATACTTCCATTTGCTTTGTCAAACTTCTGACTTCGTTCACATCTGTAGATTTCTCCACCTGATTGCGGATAGTTTTTGCCAGTTCTTGTTTTTTCTTGATAAGATTCAAAAAATACTGTTTCATAATCCTTACTTACCTCCGAATAATGCCTTAAATTTCTCTTTTTCAAGCTCTAGTTGTTGTGATGGGTGAGCTTGTCTTGCCTGTTCCAGCAGTTTCCTGTCACGAGCCTGAATTTCTGTTGCTTCATATGCCGGAAACGTCACAGCGGAAACTTCAAGGACTGATTCAATTCCCCTGATGTGTCGTGTGGGCTTTTCTGTGTCAAGATTTTTCCATTCGCAATCAGAAACACAGAACATAAACGACATTCCTGTAATATCGCCCCTCTGCACGGCGGAATATAATGCCCTTGCTTCACTGTTGTTCTCTACATCCAAATTAACCCGAATCGCCATGCCATAGCTGTCAATTTCAAATTTCATTGTGCTATTGACATTATTTCTATTAGAACGTGCTAAAGGAATCATGTTAGTATCATGATTGACTAAAAAACGCACATCTGTTAGATTGGCTTTGTCCAACGCACCACGGTTAATTACTTCAAAAAAGCTGCCTAAATCTGTGGTACTATCATAAATAATTGGTCTGCCTGTGATGACAGCTCCCTGCTGTTCGTCCTGTTCTGCACGAATTTCAAATGGATAATTCCGCCGGACGATTTCTTTTTCATCAGGTTTCATTTTTCTTTACCCCATTTCGTAAATTGCCTAACTGATAAGCATCTACAATATCAGTATTGATGTAATTCAGTGACTGTTTTCTGACTCCTTCCAGCTCTTTGAGTGGTCTCATACCAAATATTGTCCGCAATTCATTGTCATAGACTGCACCCCTGTCCCCCATGAGTTGTGCAAATTCCAGTTTCTGACTCATAGTCATGAAAATCAGTTCTTCCGAGAAGAAAACAATCTTATTTCCATAACCTAGAGAAGCCCTATTTGTAAATAATCCCTTTGTGAATGCCTGTGATAACTTCAAAACAAGCGGTTCAAGCGTTTTCTGGTAGAATCCCTCATACTGTTCTTTGGTATAATCCCCAGTCAGAATACATAACGGCACACCGAAATACCGAAGAATCTTTTCATCAATGAATTTCAGCGTTTCAGGATCAACAATTTCAATGTTTCTTTCAAGCGGAATATATTCTGCTTTCAAATCTAACGGTAGCAAGCCACTTTCAGATTTTTTGAGCTGTTGTTCCATGATTTTAATATTCTCTGCTGTATGTTCTTCGTCAATGATTGTGTTATATTTTACAACGCCATTAATCGCAAAACTGCTTTTCAAAGCCTTTCCTATCCCTTGTAATAGCACATTGTTCAGCTCCAACGTCTTTAGCAGTGCGCTGTTATCTGGTTGTCCTGCCTGATTACCGCCCATGTAGTCGTTGACAGAGTAATTTTTCCGGATATGGATCACATCTTCCGCCCTGATTGCTCCGGACTGGTAGCCGTTCCTGAACTTGAATTTGATAAACAGCTTGCCTGATGCATCTTCCAGAAAGTCTACATTAATCGGATTGAGAGGATACAAACCAGTCAACATATTTCCATCCCATGTGGGCAGGATAAAGCAGTTATAATTCAGAAATAACAGCCAAGTGATTTTCTCCAGGAAATCAGCCGTTGTCATGATTGGATTGGGACAATTCAAAATATTTTGAATATTGCCGTCAACAACTGTACTGTTTTTGACCTGTAACTGTACTGTACAAATGCAAGTTGAAACAACGAAATAAATACAAAAATTAGCATTTTTGAATGTAAAATAAATACTGCACAATAAATAAACAAATTTTTTGTGCAGTATTTTTATAGAAAAACTATTGACTTTTGTCCGTGCATATGTTACAATATATGCACGGGCAAATTAAGGAGGTGAAAACCATGCCCAGAACAGGTAGACCGACAGCTAACAAAAAAACCGAACGTTTAGAAATTCGTCTTACACCGGAAGAATTGGCTATTATGCAGGAATGTGCCGACAAATTAGGCATAAACAAGACGGCAGTTATAAACAAAGGTGTGAAATTAGTTAAGGAAGAACTTGAAAAAAAGAAATAGTTGCAAGCTTGTGCTTTGGCGAGAACAGCTTACAACTATACTAACACAGACAGAATCGTCTGTAAATCTATTATAACACATGCGGACGTTTCTTGTCAAGTCTTTTGATAAGAAAGGAAAAAATTGTATGAACAGACTGCTT
>CAMWOX010000096.1 GCA_947175975.1 uncultured Ruminococcus sp. | reverse complement strand
ATAATAGAACTTACTTCGGACAAGTTGAAGAAGAATAAGAAATCCGGCAGGAGTGAAATCACTTCTGCCGGATTTTTTCAGTTCGAGATTGTATGATTGTATGAGTATTTTATATCTTACAAGAACAAAAAATTGCTATTCTGTTTATTTTCAGACGGTAATAAATATACTCTAAATACCAATTCTAACCTATGCAAAATCAATTATCCAAAATCCGAATAAAATGATTTGCTTCCCGAAGAACATGATCGGCAAGTAATGGCAAAATAAGCGAACGAATCTGACAGTTTTCTATTCCTCTTACGCTTGCCGTTTTGAATTCTCTGAATTTTTGCGTTTCTGTGAGAGAATTCGCAATCAAGGTTTTGTTCTGTGCATTATGGCAACTACTTAATAAAGTAGAATAATCTGCCGCAAATGTATCAGCAGAGTTTATCAGAGCTGTTTCTGATGGGTCTAGTAGTCCTCGTATAAAAAGAGCATGCTCCATCATAATTTGATTCCAGAAGCATTCAACCTCTTTCATGGACTGCATGTCAATTCTTCCGTCCGTTTCAATCATCCGTACATACTTCTGATAAAGCTTTGCTTCCCTTAGTATGTGTTGGATTAGCAACGGATAATTCATCGTAAACATCTGACAGCTGAGTACTTTGTCGAGTATCTCTTCTTTCAGAGCAATCAGTCCGTCCAACAGCCTGAGTGCCGTTTGATTCAATGCCTTTACTTGACAAAAACTGTTTGCAATGTCATTGCTGTTGCAACTGCTTAATGACAATTCCCTTTGGGTAATATAACTGTTAATCGGAATCCCTGTTAATTTTTCGGTCTGTTTTTCCGCAGTAAAAGTGAATTTTGTCACAATTTCGCAGGAATCCAGTACCTTTTCACTGATTCTTCCATTACTAAGAGTTATTGCGCTACACAGCAATTTTTCAAATTTATTCTTATAAAATTCTGCTTTCGCAACAAAATTGGAATCTGCTGATGTAAATCCAGCTTGCAGAAAAAGCGAATGCTCTTTCATAATACGTCCAAAAAACAAGTGAAGCTCCAAAGATTCTGTAATATAATTTTCAGTATGCATATTCTCCTCCATATATAGCAATCACTAATATTGACAAAGGATTTCCGGTTTTGAACCGGAAATCTCTTTATTTTTCCATTACTCGTATTTGTCATACCATTTCTTTTCCCACCAATTACCGAATGTTCGACATGCACATTCGCAACAGTATCTGATACCTTTTTTCATAACACGGAATATGCCCCACATTCCTGATTCTACATCCCATCTCAAGGAACCAGAACGATAGAGATAATCACCAGGATATTCAGATGCTCCGTTTTCTAGCTCAATATCATAAACACCACCGACGCTTACTGCACCCTGTACTGAAATCCTTCTTGAAAACGAATCATCAGGTTGGGCAAGCCAGTTATGCCCATGCAGTACAAAGCTGATATTTCTTGGTTTATCTGCTGGCATAAGATATCTGATTATGACACGTTCACCTTCATACGCTTCAAGCAATGGTGTTGATGGATCTCCATGTGTTTTTGAACTGAAAATCTTACTGATAGCCGGATTTTGTTTTAGACGATTAAAAAAGCGTTCAGAACGGTAATTGAACCCTTTTTCTCCGGTATCTTCATGGTCAACACCTCCATGTCCGGTATCTTCACCTTGTTCAGATGTTTTGATAAGATTTCCATTTTTATCTAGCAACCGTATGCCATTATGCGCAAACAGCACAAATTCTCGAAATGATTTCACTCCCGGAGCAGTAACTACTACCTGTTCATTGAAACTTTCCTTTTGAAAGGAGAACTTACTATAATACTTTGCAGCAGGTGGCTCAATGATAATTGCTCCAAACAAACCGTGATACCTGTGATTACGCAAATCTCCGAATGAGCTAAGCATACAAGTTCCGTATTCTTTATCGGCATGCCATAAATATCTAATACATTCACCAGGTGCCACAGTTTGTTCCAGCTTGTTAAAACCTACATTCACTCCTGCGGAACATACAGGACAATGCTTTAAGAACTGCGGACTGAGAGAAACCCTGTTTGATGGTTCATGGCACATATCAAGCGGAACTGATGGATAATCATGATACAATACCGACTTGTCAAACATATTGTGCAACGTAATTTCAATCCAATCTCCAGCATTTGCACGTAAAATCAAGGGTATTGTTTTTCTTCTTCCACATTTGACATCTTCTGCACACTCCAAGGGAACGAAAAGCATCCCTTCAGGATCATGGTCACCGTACCGATTATACGCAATATTCGTTTGAATTGCAGCAATCTCAAATTTGCGTATCACAGCTCCTTCAGGCGGACAAACTGGAAACGGCAGCGGTTTATTCTGATTACAAAGTGGGAAAAGATGCTTCTGACGATGGCTGTGCGCTCGTATGATTCCCCATAAACCAAGCCACACATCGTCTATACCGCCAAAATAATACAGATAGTCACCTGCACCATAATACTCATCAATACGAATATTAAACGCTTCTGATATGCCAATTGTTTGCTCCGCAACCAAGGGAGAAACGGGATCGGTAATCTCTTTTCTCCATGCCATTCCATTTATATTGAATGCATGCTGCTCTTCATGTGCACCGTCAAGCAGACGAATTACCATCGGATCACCTGGGTAAGTTTCTAGAATAGGTGTTGCAGGGTCACCGTATCTGCGTGAACTGAATATATGTGACGGATCATTTTTCTTTTTCAGCCGTTCTTTCATCGGTTCACATCGATAGTTGATTCCCATAACACCCGGGTCATCATCAGAACCTGGATGCTCTGGCGGATTGAGTGGTTCTCCTTTTTCATCAAACAGTAGTGCAAAGTCATGGACGAACATTGCAAACTCACGATAGGATTCTCCATTCGCTTTTCGGATAACAGCATTTGCTCCGCTCTTCAGTGGTCTGCCATTTTTGGGATTCAGAAAAACCGAGCCTGCTGGTTCAATCAGTAATGCACCAAACATACCATGCTGCTGATGAGAATTAGCAAAAAGATGGTCATGAAAAAAGATCGTATTCAGTTCTTCATTAGCAAAAAAGCGTTCTATCAGCGTTTCATATTTTCTTGCACCGGCAATATTGCTCCAACCATTAGCTGCACCATCCGATACGATAGTGTCAAATTTCACAAGATGAATATGAAAACCGATAATATCCGTCAGCGTCTTTAGCTGAAACGGACTTTCTTCAATAAATTCTGGTAGTAAATTCGTCAATCTGATTTCAATACAATCACCTGCATTTGCACGAATGACTAGTGGCTCTGGTCTGATTTTTCCTTTATTGACTTTATCAAGATAATTTTCAAGTGTTCCGTGTCGTTCAATATCTTCCTTCAGGACAAAAAATCTTCCCTGCGGATCATGCCAACCATAACGATTATAGACAATCTTTGCCTGTACAACAGCCAGTTCGAACACTTTAACATCTTCTGCACACCTGCATGGACAAGTCTGGGAATATAATGCTCCTGGCAAAAAATTCTGTACAAAATTTGCCGCTTCCAAAGGTGTCGGAAAAATTTTATTGTTACCATTCTCATCCAGAATCCCCAAAGGAGGCTGAAGCGGACGCTCTCCGAATTCTCCGTTAATGAAATTGGGATATCCTGGATGAAGCGAATCCTTTTCCGGCGGACGTGGTCTGTCTTTCAACGGCATAAGCTGCTCTATAGGTGTACAATCAGGATATTTTCCCGTGCCGTCCTCCAATTTGTCAAAAATTCTCCAAAGCGTCCACATTCCTTCATGAAAATGAGGATATAGATGGCAATGGAAAATGGCATCGCCGATTGTTCTGGTCAAACTCCCTGCGCCATACAGAATATTAAGCGTATAACACTCCTGTGGACTGATAGAAATGGAATCTATGATTGTAGATTTCGGGTCGTCAGAATCAAGTCGCCATTGGTGATTGTGAAGATGGAAAACATGCGTTTCTTTTATGCCACCATGAATCAGTCTTATCTTAGCTGGATCACCAACATAAGCTCTCAGAATCGGCGGTGCAGGGTCACCGTATGCCCATGAACTCATGGAAATATCCTCATCTGTTACAACATGGTGTATTTCATTCAGAGGCGGTCTATTACGCATCGGTTCGGAACGGTAGCTGATTCCTGTTGTTCCATTTGGAAGTCCTGTATGTGGATCAACAGGCTGTTCACCGTCCTTATTTTTGATTGCCAGTTCATCTTGAAAGAAGACTGCATATTCACGAAAAGCTGGACTTGCTGGATGATAGATATCTGCAAACAATCCACTTTCAATTTCTTTGCCGGTTATAGGGTCAAACCACTCTGACTGTGGTTTTTCAACAATAATTGCACCAAAAAGCCCGTGTATATTCGTACCATCCTCATTTCCTCGTACGTCACCCATATCCGAAAACAGATATACCCCTTCTTTTTCTGCATACCACACATACTGTATAAAATTTTCTGTAGTAGTATTCGGATTATCCCCTACATTTGCTCCATCTGATGTTAGAACATCATATCGCAGTCCCTGCACATGCATGGACGCACTTCTATCTAATTTGTTATAAAAGTTTATCCGAATTTCATCGCCTGCGTTTGCTCTTATAACAAGCGGCTGTATTTCTCTGTAAGGTTGTGGAGGATTCATTGCAAAATTTTCTCTTGCTTTCTGCTGAATCCTTTCGGAATCCTTTTTCAGTACATAAAGCATGCCATTCGGATCATGATCACCATATTTATTATAGACGATGGGAAGAGATATTGCTTCTATATCAAAAGTTCTGACAAAAGTGCTGCTCGGATAATCTGACAAATTTGTCATCACTAAAAACTCCCTTCAAATTGAAATTGAAATATATACTATCTCATTTTAATATATGCCAGATTTTTTCAATAGGTTCTAACTTTTAAAATGCTTAATTCCATTTGAATAATAAAGAAATAGAGAATTTTCAATAGGAAAATACAATTTAAACTAAAATTTTTCAGTGCTTTCAATTGTCTGGCTTTGTCCTGGTCTATACTGGACACCCGAACATAAACTATGCATGTTTTTACTGATTTAAGTTTATCATGTTTCAAAATATATGTCGATCGAAAATCTTAGGTTATATGAAATACTAATCAAAAAATTTGTGGGGTTAACCCTTAAAAAAATCAGACCGCGGATCATACAGCAGTCCGATAAACGTTAAATACTAAAATCATATTTATCCTCGAAAAGCCATTTTATGAATCCAAAACGCCTTTTGTGAACATTTTCTTCATCCGAATCTCTTTTTGGAATGCCCGGTGCAGCATTCAGCTTGTTGTATGCCCGGCGTAACATCTGATATCGCTGGATACTATTATCTTTGCCGACTAAACCAATTGCAAGAAGATAATCAAACAACACTCTCATTTCCTCTGGAGAAAACTCATAATTGCAGGAAGATGCAAGAAAAGCAAAATCTTCGTTGCCATAGATCTCATTTGCTGTGTCATCATCCGTATCAGGACTAAGCGGAATCCATTCCTTGCTTTTTTTCTTTTCTTGGCTCTTTCTGGATTCAAGCACGATTTCTCCGGTTGTTGTGTTAATGCAATCTTCAAGTCTTAGATGATCGACATAGTTCTCGTTTTTCTGAATAAAAAATGTCACAGCTGTGAACTTATGTCCAGTTCTAATCGGTTCGTAAGTGAATGTGATGTCAGTCTGTTCTGCTAATGCTTTCTGGCAAGCATCAAGAACACGTTTTTTGAAGTTTCCCCATCTATCATATTCTCCAGGATCAATACACAGCAATTCCCGAAGTTCTGTAAGAGACAATCGCCGTTTTCCAAGATGCTCATATTGTTTCAGAATTTCGTACATTCTCAACTGATTGACAGATTTCAAACGAAGAACATTCCATAGTTCATAAGTAAAATACCGCTCCTTAAAATCAAACATATATGGTACAGCTTTATCATGGGCTTCAATTTCAAAAAACCATTGTCCGGTTTCTTTATCCTGTGAAATTTTACATTCCTTGAATAACTGAATTGCAGTGAATCCTCTTGTACCATCTTCATTTGGAATTTTCACAACCTGCTGTAGTAGATGAATTGTATTTTCTTCTATCTGTACAGGATTTGCTTTAATATTCATGATTTTGCAGAAATTTTCAAGAGTAAATCTTAATGTCTGTGTAGAAATATCTCGTGCATTAATTTTAGCAAGATAGATGCTAAATAGCCGAAGTTCTTGCAAAGTCATATTGTTTCGTCTGATCTGATTCAATACATTTCTTTTTTCTACCAATTCAAATCCTTTTACTTTTGCCATTAAAAACACCTCCAGGAATAGTATAACATAAAAGAGCTACATTGTCAATATGTTGTAGCTGTTTTAGCATTTGATGTAGTTAGTTT
>CAMWOX010000095.1 GCA_947175975.1 uncultured Ruminococcus sp. | reverse complement strand
GGAATTGACAGTGTGCTGATGTCTAAACTGGATTCTGATACCAGAGGCGGTGCAGCATTGTCTGTCTTAGCTGTGACCGGTAAGCCGATCAAGTTTGTGGGTATGGGTGAAAAGCTCGATGAATTTGAGAAATTCCATCCAAAACGTATGGCATCCAGGATTCTGGGTATGGGTGATGTCCTGACCCTGATCGAACGTGCCGAAACAGTGATTGATCACAAGGATGCGGAAAAACTCACGAAAAAATTGCAGGAACAGAAATTTGACATGAATGACTTGCTGGATCAGCTCCGGCAGATCCGCAAAATGGGTTCTCTCAAGAGCATTGTCTCGATGTTTCCGGGCGGAGATAAAATTGATGACAGCGCACTGGATGACAGACAGTTTGATCGTCTCGAAGCGATTATTTTATCTATGACCAAAGCCGAAAGAGCCAAGCCGTCTATTATCAATCCATCCAGAAAAAGACGAATCGCCGCCGGAAGCGGTATGAAAGTTGAGGATGTCAACAGACTGCTGAAACAATTCGAGCAGATGCAGAAAGTGATGAAACAGTTCACGAACAAAGGAAAAAAACAGAAAGCTATGCTCCGGCAGGCGAAACGTTCCTTTGTTGGCATGAATTTTGATAATATGCCTGGTATGAACCAGGGCAGCAAAAAAACAAAGCGTAAAAAATAATCTGTGTTTTCAAGGCGGTTTCCGCCTGAAATATTTTTAAAATTTTACTTGTGAGGTGTATGAAAATGGCAGTAAAAATCAGACTGAGAAGAATGGGTGCAAAGAAAGCGCCGTTCTATCGTATTGTTGTCGCTGATTCCCGTTTCCCGAGAGACGGCAGAAGCATTGACGAGATCGGTTACTATGATCCGACCAAAGAGCCGTCTGTTGTAAAAGTAGATGCGGATAAGGCAAAGGAATGGATCGGCAAGGGCGCACAGCCGACTGATATTGTAAAGACACTCCTGAAAAAAGAGGGCGTACTTTAAGAGCAAAGCAGTGCCGGATGTTCCCGTATCTGAAAGAATATTCTTGCAGATGCGGGGGATTGCTGGCATAGAATGAGGATTTTTTGATCATGAAAGAGTTATTATATGCCATTGTGGCAGGTCTTGTGGAAGATCCTTCTGCGATTGAAATTATACAGGATGAGCCAGATGAAGAGGGCGTTGTGGTATTTCATCTGCATGTTGCAGAGAGTGATATGGGCAGAGTGATCGGCAGACAGGGCAGAATCGCCAAAGCACTTCGGACAATTATGCGATCTGGGGCATCTCGTCACGGAATGCATTCTGTTGCCGTAGAAATCGGCTGATACGGAGTGAATTATGCATACTGAAAAAAAACGTTTTCTGGAAATCGGAAAAATAACAAACGTCCATGGTCTGCATGGGGAAATCAAAGTTTATCCCTGGTGCGATGATGCGGCGTTTTTGTGTTCTTTTGCAGAATTATATTTCGATTCTCAGGGCAAAGAAAAAATAGAGATTCTCAGATCCAGGATTCAGCAGAACTGCGTGATTATGCAGATTGCCGGATGCAGTACCAGAGAGCAAGCAGAGCAGTTTAAAAATAAAATTCTCTATATGGACAGGGAAGATGTAGAACTGGAGGACGGCTGCTATTTCATTCAGGATTTAATCGGCTTGCAAGTAGTGGATGTCGATACCGGAAGAATCTGGGGAAAAATCCGAGATGTGATGCAGACAGGTGCAAATGATGTCTATGCAATCTGGAATGAACAAGAGAAGAAAGAATATCTTGCACCAGCAATTCCGGAAGTGATTCTTGCAACAGACCTGGAAACCGGCATCATGAAAATACGTCCTCTGAAAGGATTGTTTGAAGATGCGGATTGATATTGCAACGCTCTTTGCGGAAATGTGCGAAGCTGTGCTTTCTGAGAGTATCATCGGACGTGCCAGAAAATCCGGTGCGGTGGAGATTCACTGCCATAATATCCGGGATTATGCATTGGATAAGCACCGCCGGGCGGATGATACACCCTACGGCGGTGGCATGGGCATGGTCATGAAAGCAGAGCCGATTTTTCTCTGCTGGCAAGCGGTTTGTGAATCCTTGCAGGAAAAGCCTTATAGTATTTATTTGTCACCGCAGGGACATGTGCTGAATCAGGCAAAGACAATGGAATTATCTCACAAAGAGAATTTGTTTTTCTTATGCGGTCACTATGAGGGTGTGGATCAGAGAGTACTGGATAAGATCATAGATGAAGAAATTTCCATCGGTGATTATGTTCTCACAGGCGGTGAACTTCCTGCATTGGTTCTTGCAGATGCAATTGTGAGAACCTGTCCGGGTGTTCTTTCCAATGCTGCCTGTTTTGAAGAAGAAAGTCATTTCAATGGTTTGCTGGAACATCCCCAGTATACCAAGCCGGACATTTGGCAGGGAGAATCTGTTCCGGAAGTCTTATTGTCGGGGCATCATCTGAAAATTTCTCAGTGGCGCACAAAGGAGAGTTTGCGTGTCACACAGGAAAAGCGACCGGATCTCTATCAGGCATGGCTTGACAAGAACTGACAAATTTTACAGCATCTTGCACAGAAATCATAGTTGGAATTTGTAAGATACAGACAGTATATTTCTGAAAAATAATTATTTGTGATTATACACAAATCTAATGACCAGTATCAGGCAGTTGTTTTAACAAAGCGTAGAATTTTCAGAAAAACCGTCCGGATCTTAGAAAAAACTGTTGACGTGAATCGAATTTGCATGTATAATAAATCTATGCAGAGTAATCAAAAATATAATTGCAAGTGATTGCAGAGATGGGAGAGTTTGATATGTTTGTAAAAGACGTAACTGTTCAGAACCAGGTAGGGCTTCATGCGAGACCGGCTACTTTTTTCATTCAGAAAGCGAATGAATACAAGTCCTCTATCTGGATTGAAAAGAAAGAACGCCGTGTGAATGCCAAGAGCCTGCTGGGCATCCTGTCCCTCGGTATTGTAGGTGGCACGGATATTCGTATCATTGCTGATGGCAGTGATGAGCAGACAGCTGTTGAAGCTTTGGTGGATCTCGTAGAGAGCGGGTTCAACGACGAAAACAGATAAGTATCTGATCTATCTGAAAAGGACTGCCGGGAATGGCAGTCCTTTTTGTTTGTATTTGCAGATGTTTCAGGATGTCACTCTGGGGCATACTCTGTGAATGCGGCTGCATTCCGGGTGTATTCATACATGTTCTCAGCAAAGATCGCATAGCCCATGGCTGGCTGACTTACAAACACATGTGTGACTGCACCAATCAGTTTGCCATTCTGGAGAATTGGACTGCCGCTCATGCCCTGGACAATACCGCCTGTGCATTCCAGTAAATTTTCGTCTGTTACTTCTATGATCATATTCTGAGTATCGTCGGAATAATCCAATGCTGTGATCTGGATTTTGTATTCCTGTGGTTCTGTGCCTTGCACAGTGGTTAAAATAACCGCTTCGCCGAGGGTGATTTCCTGTTTCAGTCCCATTGGCACGGCGGGTGTTTCAGATGAAAAATTTTCTAAATGTCCGAATACGCCGCACTTGCTGTTATAATCCAGTGTTCCGATAGATTCCTGTGCGGAGAAATAGCCTTGCAACTGTCCAGGAATACCCGCTTGTCCCTTGACTGCACCGCTGATGGTTACAGAATCCGCTACACCGCTGCCCAAAGGGATAAATTCTCCTGTGTCCGCATCACAGATTGGATGTCCCAGACCGCCGAAGCATTGACTTTCCGGCTCATAATACGTTAAAGTGCCGATTCCGGCAGTGCTGTCACGCACCCAGAGTCCAGTCTGCCAGCATTGTTCAATCACAGAATATTCCGGTGACAGTGTCAGTTCCAGAATTTTTTCTTCTCTCTGGATTGTGAGGGTAAGTGCATTGCCGCCGGATTCCTCGACAGCATTTTTAAAATCGCTTGTGCAGCTTACTGCTTCATGATTGATTTCTTTGATCATGTCACCTTCCAGGATTCCGGTCTCTCCGGCAGGACAGCAGCCGCCTGCCGGAGAGGCAACTTCACCGAAACCGATTACCATAATTCCATCCATGAGCATTCTTACGCCGAATGGCTGACCGCAGGGAACAAGCATCACGGGTTCTACAGCCTGAACCTGTACTTGTTTCACCGGGAAAATCTGAAATAATTTCAGCTGATAATCATTTGAAGTGATGACACCAGAAGTAGGAACAAAATGACTATTTACGGCTTTGGCTGTATTTTTTGCCGGAACTGCTGTGATCGGCAGAGTTGTACGGAGTTCCAGTGTTTCGCCTTTCTGTACAAAATAGCGGTCTGCAAGATGCGTGGCATAATACAATGAACCGCCCACGGGCTGCAATAACAAAATTCCGGCAAGCATTGCCAGTGCAGTCCTGCGTTTTTGTTTGTTTGCTTTTGGGGATCTCATGCTTCACCAGCTTTCTTGATTTTGATAGGCATGAAAATCACATGCACAAGAATAGAATTTGCTTTTTTCTGAAAAAATATCAGAGAAAAATTAAGACAGCGTAAAAATTTCTGGAAAGTACAGGAAAAATTCGCAAACGATTAAAATATTCTGATTTTTTCACAAAATTACTTGACAAGTGTGTGCAAAATGCTGTATAATAAAAATGCATAGATATTTTTGAATATCATTTGTTCGGTGACAATTTTAGATAATTTCAAGAAAGGCAGGTAGTTTCAGATTATGAAAACCAAAAAAATCATGGCGGGAATCCTGGCTATGACGCTCGTGTGTGCTGTCGCTGCACCCGTCATACAGTCCGGGATTGAACCGCTTACGGCATATGCATGGCAGGAGAAAGTCGAATCCAACTGGGATATTAAAAAATATTATGATATTGGTGATTTTACCATCCAGTATGTGCAGACCGGCTATGTTCAGATCATCCGCTATAATAATCCGGATGCAGAAGAAGTTGTAATCCCGGAGACATTCAATGACGGCGATAATGATTTTCCTGTGCAGGTACTCTACGGCGAATCATTCCAGAATTGTCAGATGAAGAAGCTCACAATTCCGGACACGGTGAAAAAAATCGGTACTTATGCATTCTGCAACTGCGACAAACTTGAAGAGATTGTCGGAATGAAAAACGTGGAAGAAATCTGTGATAATGCTTTTACATCCTGTCAGGCTCTCAAGGAGATCCATCTGCCGGATACACTGCGGATTACAGGTACAGAAGCATTCGCATTCTGCAATAGTCTTACAGAAGTAACGATTCCTGGAAGCATAACAAGTATGGGTACATATATGTTCACTACTTGCATGAATCTGGAAACAATCACAATCGAAGAGGGTGTTAAGACCATCAGCGATAAGATTGCATATAATTGCAGAAGCCTGAAAACAGTCAACATCCCGGCAAGTGTGACCACAATCCGTGATGGTGCATTCCAGCTGACTGGACTGGAAGAATTTGTTGTCCCGGATACAGTAACCAAACTGGGTATTGGTGCATTCAGCAATTGTAGTCTCCTGAAATCCGTGACGCTTTCCAAAGGCTGTACTGTTTTGGAGAGCGAGCTGTTCCTGGAATGCCATGCATTGGAAACAGTTCAGATTCCGGATAGTATTACAAGAATCCGTCAAAGTGCATTCTCTAACTGTGGAAATGTGAAAACACTGACGCTTCCGGAAAGTGTCAGCAGAATCGAAAGCTACGCATTCTATAACTGCTCCAGTCTGGAAACGATTAATCTTCCGGAGGGAATTACAAGAATTGATGAGTATACATTCTGCAAGTGTTCTGCACTGAATCCGGTTACACTTCCGTCTACGCTGACGCAAATCGGTGTGTATGCATTCTATGACTGTGCATCTCTGGACAGCATTGTGATCCCGGCAGCTGTGACAAAAGTAGACAGCTATGCATTCTATGGCTGCAACAGCATGAAAACTGCAAAGTTTGAGGGAAGCATGGATAGTCTTGGTATCTGGTGCTTTGCCGGCTGTACCGCTTTGGAAGAAATTCAGCTCCCGAAAGATCTGACTGTGCTGGATAATCATGTGCTGTACAGATGTGAATCTTTGAAGAGTGTAGAAATCCCGGAGACTGTCACCAAGATTGACAAGTATGCACTTGCCGCATGTGATTCTCTCACAGAAGTGCAGATCCCGGCAAGTGTTACAAAAGTAGAAGACTTTGCAATTGGCTATGGTGAGGGTGTTCTTCCGGAAGTCAACAAAGAAGTGAATATTGTCAGCGAATCCCCCGCGGTTCAGGATTTCTGCAAGGATAACAAAGTGGTTCTGAATGGAAAAGATCCGAATCAGTCGGATAATCCAGATGTGCCTATGATGAAGGAACTCACACCGGAATCTCTGATTGAATATCTGCATGGACATGTTACCATGACGCAGGAACAGTTCCAGAAAGCAGACCATAACGGCGATGGCATTGTGAACATTTTCGACTGGGCATTGATGAACAGACCAAT
>CAMWOX010000094.1 GCA_947175975.1 uncultured Ruminococcus sp. | reverse complement strand
TGCATGCAGAGTGCCACAGAGTAAAGAAATGGAGCAGTGGAGATTATCGCTATACAGAGATCAGCGAATTTGATGTATTTCGGGAAGCTGATCTGGATTTTGATGGCATTCCTGCGGATGGACAAAGCAAAGTCGATGATTCGCTCATGGAGGCAATTGAGCCGTTTGATTATCGTGATACCGTTGATTTTGATATGTCCTATCTAAGCGGCTTTCTGTCGGATAAATATGATGTGAATAAATCGCAGGTATTCCCAAGAGTCCGGAATCGTGCTGTAAACGGCAGTGATCAGATGTTAAGATCTTCCATGACGGGCTATGACTCCGTCAGGGTGATGCAGTCGGATATGAATATTCTAAGTACGAAATGGCAGTATATGTTACTTCCGGTGTGGTTTATGCGTTATGAATATCAGGGAAAGCAATATGATTTTGTAATCAATGGGCAGAACGGCACACAGGCAGGCACACCGCCGTTGGATCAGAAAAAATTGGGATTGTTATGCGTACTGATCGCTGTAATCTGTGCTGTGGTCGGTTTTGCAGGAGGGCTTCTGGGATGAGAATTTATTGTAAAGATGATTTCAGAAAAGTACAGCACTTGATTCTAGCAGGTTTACTCCTGATTCTGCATAGTGTATTGTTCTGTATCAGTGGTACAGTTCCGGCATCTGCACAGAGTGATACTGTGTATTTGTATGACGAATCTGGAAAATTAAATCAGGAGGAATATCAATTCTGTCTGGACAGCCTGGAAACAGCATCTCAGATCACGGGCATGAATCTTGTTGTGATTCTGGGGACAGATGAACTCTCAGATTCCTCGATTGAATCGCTTGCAGACTCTACTTATGATATGTTATTTCCGGGAACGTGGAACTCCAATGGTTTGTGTTATTATATGGATCTGTGTGGACACAGTCCTGCCTATGATTATATTTCTACCAGTGGCATGGCACAGTTTTATTATACCAATGCCAAAAGTAATAACAGGGTTGACGAGATCTTGAGATCGCTGGGTGCTTATCTTGTGCCGGCAGGAAGCGAAGATATTACCGGTGCAATTGCAGGGTTCTGCGAGAAGCTCGAATATTATTACAGTGCCGGCATTCCAGATCGCTACTATGTCTATGATGATGTCTATCATGAATATTATCATATAGAAGATGGCAAAATTGTCACGACAAGCCAAAAACCCTATCTTGCATTGGATAAGGCATTGCTCTTTGGAGTGATTGGATTGATTATTGGCATTATCATTGCCGTAATTACATATAGTGTGACCAAAGTCCGCTATCAGTTCAAGACAGCATTAACTCCCACGAATTATATTAACAAGAGAACCGTCAATTACAGACAGCAGTACGATCGTTTTATTCGTACCAGGACAACAAAAACGAAAGTGGATTCTAATTCTGGCGGTGGAGGCAGTCACCGAAGCTCCGGTGGACACAGTTCAGGTGGACACGGCGGCGGCGGACATCACCGGTAAATTGGTGGCATCCTCCTCCACTAGTTTAAAGAAAGTGAGAAAGCATATGGTAATTGAGGGCTGTATTCTTATATTTTTGGCAATAGTATTCCTGATTCTAGAAATAATTGTCAGTGGGTTGAAATCGTTTGATGATTATGAAACATCTGATGGTGTGATTTCAAAGTCTGATATTCTGAAGAAGCAGGTCATTGTAAATTACACGGTGAACGGTGTTTCTTATTCAGCACCATATAACTGTGAAGTATATGCGGATGTTGGTGAAATGCCGCCTGTAGGACTGAAAGTTCAGGTCATGGTGGATTCTGATACCCCCAATAAAATCATGTTTATGCACATGATGAGGGAAATGGGGCGAGGTTTTAGCGGAAAACACAAATATATTGATAACGTAAGTGCAAGGAACAGAAACATTGGGATTTTCTTAATTGTAACCTTATTTGTCTCAGGTATATACCTGCTCTTACATGGACTCTCTGTTATTTAATCAATATCAGCAAAAATTCCTTCGCCTTTAGGGATGGGAGATTTCTTGCTAATCTCTGTTAAGAATTAAAATTAAAACAGCTTTATGCAGATCGGAAATTTTCTGCATAAAGCTATTTATAATTTAAATTTAATTTTATCTGCGTAACCTTGATGCCTTGCGCTTTTTTTTCTCCGCATACATGATATTATCCGCAATTGTCACAAGCTGAAATAAATTCATATCGGGTGTGGGAACTGTAATATAATAACCAGAACTCACAGCTAATTGATAAGCGAAATGATTTTCCCGGTTCATGCGGTCAAGATTTTCCTGAATCCGGTCAGTAAGTGCCTGGGCTTTTTCTTCTGTGTAATCCGACGCAAAGACAATAAATTCATCACCGCCGAACCGACAGCATACTTCATTCCTGGTACAGGCATCCCGAAGGACTTCTGCCATACAGCAAATCGCATTGTCTCCAGCTTTGTGTCCGAATGTGTCATTGATGTATTTCAGCCCATCCATATCCAAAAACATCAGCATGACGGCTTTCCGTTCTTGGATGCATTTCTGATAGAGATGCTGACTGCTGATTTTGAAACCATTGCGGTTATTGATATTTGCCAGTGTATCAATTGTATATAACTTGTTTAATTTCTGGGTCACTCTGTCAAGACAGATAATTTTCCGGACGCTCTCCAGGGAATTGCTGATATTCGTAATAAAATTATGAAATAATTTGCTGCTGACCGGAAATTCACTGTCTTTGATCACACAGTAGCCCATGCATCTCTCACCGAAATGCAGTGGCATGAAATAATAGTCGCCACGCTTGTTATTTTCATCAAATAATTGCGGAAGCATTTTTGATGCCGGGAAATCCGGAACATCGAAAAATCTGCCATTCCGGTATGCCAAGGGAACGAGAATGGTTTCTCCGTAGCCATGAATTAAATATTCATTCGGAGACAGAATATGCATCAGATAATTTTCTTCTGTTTCGTCTGCCATGATGCCATCTTTCCAGTTGTCGCAGAGACATAGATAAAATTCTTTGCAGTTGATTTCAATGATAAAAGGCTTCAGGGTCTGGATATATTTCTCGAAACTGTCACATTCTGCTAATGCGGATGACATTCTGCTGATCAGGGAAATATCTACAGAAAAGGCTTCCAGAATATGAAAATTGCGTTTTTTGAACGCATCTGTATTCATTACTGGTGTCTGGTTACAGCCACAGCTTTGTGAGAAACAGCAGTGCGTATCCATGATTTCATTCTGTTCCTGCGGAATATGCTGGATATGATTGGTGATTTTCTGGCACGCAAGCTGTCCCAGTCTCTCCAGCGGTCTTTTGACAGAAGTCAGCGGTGGTGCATAATTTCGAGCATTGTAAGTGTAATCAAAGCCAGAAATCGCCACATCCTGGGGTACTTTTACACCATGTGCTGCGAGGGAGTTCATCACACCGATTGCCATATTATCATTTGCACAGATGATTGCTTGTGGCGGGGCGGATTGCAGAAATTTCTGAACTGCGTAGACACCGTCACGAGAAACGAAATTGCCATGATAGATTCTTTGTTCTTCAACAGCAATTCCGTGTTTCCGGAGTGTATTTTCATATGCCTGGAGTCTCTGGCGGCTGTCAATATTATCCGCAGGGCCAGAGACATAATTAATTCTGGTATAGCCGTGATACAGGATAAAATGCTCGACAATATCCTGCATTGCTTTCTGATTATCAATACAGATCGTGTATAATTCCGGGTCTTCCTGGTCAATACAGACAACAGGCACACTTGTTGTCCTGGCACGACGGAGAACCCTCTGGCAGGCATCAGCATTTTGTACGGTATTGATTAATAAAATCACACCATCGAACTGATTGAAATCTGCAAGGGAAAAAATATTATATTCGCCTGTATCATGTCCGATATCACCGCCGACATTCCCAAAAGCGACAAAATGTTCCAGCGTAATATCATTGGCAAAGGCATACTGCCGGATTCCGCTGAGGATGCCGCTTTGGTAATCCTCGTCAATCGTGGACACAATCACAGCAATGTGTGTGCGTTTCATAGACTTCACCGCCGGATGTATCCGGTTATCCTTTCTGAAAGAATCGTGATTGACAATAAATTAGTTTTAGAGGGCTTTGCCGCATTCGCTGCAAAAAGGTGCATCCGGTACAGAGAGATGATGTCCGCAGTACGGACAGAATGCAGGAGCAGCGTCTGGATCGGGTTCTGTGATCTGTGCTTCTATAAATTCCGGTTCTGGTTTTTCTTCTGTTACCATTTCCGGATCAATCTGCGCTGTGGCATCCTGTTCTGTTTCGACAGGAGCATTCTTTGCCTGATAGAGATTTTCATACTGAGAGACTAATTTCTGACCGCACACAGAACAGAAAGCTGTTCCGTTCTCGTAGGTATTACCGCAGTTCATGCAGACCATAGCCGCAGGCTTAGGTGCGTGAAAAGTTCCGGCAGACTGTTCGGGGACTGGCATCAGTTCCGGCTCTCTTGCACGGACGCTTTCAATTTCCTGCTGGAGCTGTGCAATTGCCTGTTCGGATTTGGCGATTGCTTCAACCATACTGCGAAAATCCTCATCCGGATTATTACGGCAGATCTCATAATATTTCTGACCAATTGCAATTAAATTCTGCTGGATGTTGTTCTGTTCTGTTTTGATCTGGCTTGTAAGCTTATTAGTATCATTGAGATTTTTCACTTTCTGTGAAACGGTTCGGGTGGCGTTGGTGACGCTTGCATTGAAATGATCAAAAAATGACATAATATAACCCTCCTGAAAAATAAAATAAATACTCAGATTTTTACTGATATAAATTTATTATAACATAGTTTTATGAGAATTGCAAGTAGTATTTTCAAAAAAATGCAACAGCTTTGCAAAATATTTATCCATTATTCATAAAAATTTCCACGCCGGCACATGGGTTCATATTGTCGGGGTTCTGTGATGGCTTTATAAGCCGGACGGATGATTTTATTCGAATTGATTAATTCTTCAATCCGGTGTGCTGACCATCCTGCGATTCTTGCTATGGCGAAAATAGGTGTGAATAATTCTTCCGGCAGTCCGAGCATTCTGTACACAAAACCACTGTAAAAATCGACATTGGCACAGACACCCTTGTAGATTTTTCTCTCAGAACTGATAACTTCGGCAGCCAGTCTCTCTACTTTTGCGTATAATTCAAATTCATTTTCCCGGTTTTTTTCAATAGAGAGCCGTTTGACAAAACCTTTGAACACTTCTGCTCTTGGATCAGAAATGGAATAGACGGCATGTCCCATGCCATAGATTAATCCCGAATGGTCAAAACCTTCCTTGTGCAAGAGTGAACGCAGATAGCATCGGATTTCGTCTTCGTCCTCCCAGTCATGAACATGCTTTTTCAGATCGTCAAACATCTGGCAGACTTTGATATTCGCTCCACCATGTTTTGGCCCTTTGAGAGAACCCAGTGCGGCTGCAATCGTTGCATAAGTATCCGTTCCAGAAGAAGAAACGACATGTACAGTAAACGTAGAATTATTGCCGCCGCCATGTTCCGCATGGAGTACCAATGCCAGATCTAGTAATTTTGCTTCCAAAGGTGTGAATTGACCATCTGGGCGGAGCATGTATAAAATGTTTTCTGCTAGTGACATGGTCTGATTTGGTTGACGGATAAACAAATCCTCTCCGGTCTTGAAATGATATGCCTGATAGCCATAGACAGAAATAAGCGGAAACAGACTGACCAGACCCATACACTGCCTAAGTACGTTGGAGATGGAAATATCATCTGCACGGCTGTCATAAGAATATAGTGCAAGGACGCATTTCGAGAGTGTATTCATCAGGGCATCACTGGGAGATTTCATGATCACATCCCGAACAAAAATAGACGGCAGAAAACGCATGTCTCTGAGTTCATCTGAGAAACTCTGCAATTGTTTCTTATCCGGAAGTATGCCGAACAGAAGCAAGTAAACAGTTTCTTCAAATCCGAATCTGTTATCACTCATAAAGCCGTTTACAAGTTGCTTTACGTCAATACCTCTATAATATAATTTTCCTTCACAGGGTTTTGTAACACCGTCAATGGTCTCGGAAGCAACAATACTGCTGATGGAGGTCAATCCTGCAAGGACACCCTTGCCGTTCAGGTCACGCAGACCTCTCTTGACATCATATTTTGTATAGAGTTCCGGATCAATCGGAAATTCCTGCTGACAGATTGCAGCGAGATCATCGACCAGGTGTGTGTGTGCGTTCGCTAAATCATAGGGGATATTTGTAGGATTCATAGATTTCATAGGATCATTCCTTTCTTGAAGTTCTGAATTTTTTCGGATTTTCTGTCTGTTTTTTCCGGGAGTATGTAAAAAACAGAAGATATAACTTTTATTATAACATGTTTCGCTGAAAAAGTCAACAAAAAAACAAAAAAAGTTTTTTGAAATTTATGCAATTTACCTCTTTACAAATC
>CAMWOX010000093.1 GCA_947175975.1 uncultured Ruminococcus sp. | reverse complement strand
CTCACAGACGGCGACGATGCACAGATCCGTGCATGGTTCGGCAAGCTCAGTACAGAGGGCAGATATGAAGTCTCTGATGCTGTGAAAGAGAAATTACAGCGTGACTTTGTAGCAGGCTTCTGTGATGATGCAGACACCAAGAAAACAATTCATGATTTCAAGGAAAAGTTTGATTATACATGTGATACACATACAGCTGTTGCAGTGAAAGTATATCAGGATTATGTTGCGAAAACTGGCGATCATACCAGAACTTTGATTGCATCAACAGCAAGTCCGTATAAATTCAGTGCAAGTGTCCTGGAAGCAATCGAGAATACAGTGTCTGATGCTGATGAGTATGCACAGGTTGCACACCTAGCTGAGATCTCTGGGCTTCCTGTTCCGCAGTCGCTTGCGGAATTGCAGAATAAGGCTGTTCGTTTTTCAGAAGTGATAAAAAAAGACGATATGCAAGCCTATGTACTGCATCAGCTTAACATTACAGAATAATTATAGTAATTTCCATTCATGAGTTTATTTGTCATGGGGGACACACATCTGAGTTTGGGTGTTCCTGGAAAAACAATGGAAGTTTTCAATGGCTGGGAGAATTATCAGGAAAAAATTTCAGAAAACTGGAAAAGACTTGTCAAGCCGGAGGACAGCATTGTCCTGGCAGGGGATATTTCCTGGGGGATGTCGCTGGAACAGGCAAAGCCTGATTTTGCATTCCTGCATCAACTGCCTGGAAAGAAAATTATCCTGAAAGGCAATCATGATTACTGGTGGACTTCGATGAAAAAAATGACGGATTTCTTCCGGAAAAACCAGTTTGACAGCCTGTCGGTTCTCCATAATAACTGCTATGCTTATCAGACGGTTGCAGTCTGTGGTACAAGGGGATGGGTGAATATTCCAAATGATACAGCTCTTAACAAAGAATCTGAGCAGGATCATGCGAAAATTCTCGCCAGAGAACAGCAAAGATTACGCAGTTCCCTGCAAGCAGCCGCAGACCTGTATCCGAATCTGACACCGGTTGTGTTTCTGCATTATCCGCCGATCTATTGGGGAAATAAAAACCAGTTATTATTGGAAACGATGCAGGAGTTTCATGTGAAGGATTGCTATTATGGGCATTTACATGGCATGACGCATGCCAGAGCATTGAAAGGCTATGAGCAGGGAATCTGCTATCATCTGATTTCTGGTGATTATCTACAATTTGTCCCGGAAAAAATTCTTTGATTTTGTAGGAAATTTAGAAATCATTCTGACTTTCCAAAAAAACATGGAAAATTCCGGACAGATATGTTATAATAGATTTTGTTTGCAGGAAATTCCTGTAAAACTTAATTAAAAATAAAAAATTTGAAGTATACGACTGGAGGATCTAGTAAGATGAGTTTGAAATCTACAAATAAAACAGATGTCAATACTGTTGAACTTGTATTTGAAGTAACTGCTGAGGAATTTGAACAGGCAGTAGAACGTGCTTACCAGAAAGCACGAAAGAATATTTCTCTGCCTGGTTTCCGTAAAGGCAAAGTAAGCCGCAAGATGGCTGAGGCACGCATGGGCGAGGGTGTATTCTATGAAGATGCCCTGAATCAGTTAATCAATGCAGAACTGCCGGAAGCACTTGTCGGAGCTGATTTTGAACTGGTAGACACACCACAGGTGACTGCTGAGAAAGTCAGCAAGACAGAGGGCGCACAGTTCAAGGCTATCTGCATTACGAAACCGGATGTGCAGATTACAGATTACAAGGGAATCAAGGCCGCTAAAACTGTCAAGGAAGTAACAGATGCAGATGTAAATTCTCAGGTGGAAATACTTCGTCAGAGAAATGCAAGACTGGTTTCTGTGGATGACAGAGCAGCTCAGCTCGGTGATGAAGCAAATATCAACTTTGAGGGTTTCATTGATGGTGTTGCATTTGAAGGTGGCAAAGGCGAGAATTTCCCGCTCCGTCTTGGCAGTGGTCAGTTTATTCCTGGATTTGAAGATCAGGTTGTTGGCAAGAATATCAATGAAGAATTTGATATTACTGTAACATTCCCTGAGAATTACCAGATGGAAGAATACGCTGGTAAAGAGGCTGTGTTTAAATGCAAGCTGAATGGTATCACAGTAGAGGAACTCCCGGAGGTAGACGATGAGTTTATCCAGGATTCCACAGAGTTTGAGACATTGGATGCTTACAAAGAAGATGCAAGAAAGAATCTGGAGAACAATGCTGTCCGTGAGGCAGATATTGCTTTTGACAATGCTATTATGGATGCATTGATTGCAAAAGTAGATACACCGATTCCGAACTGCATGTATGAGCATAGAATCGATGAGCTGGTAAGAAACTTTGAGCAGGTTCTCAGTCAGCAGGGTATGAGTATCGAGTTATATCTCCAGTACACAGGTATGGATATGAATGATTTCCGTGAAACGAATCGTAACCGTGCTGAAAGTGAAGTCAAGCTCCGTCTTGCTCTGGAAAAAATCGCAGATCTGGAAAATATTCAGGTTTCTGATGATGAGATCAATGAAAGTCTCAAGCCTATTGCAGAGGCAAACAAGATGCCAGTTGATGAAGTAAAACGCCGTCTGCCTATGGCTGATTATGTAACAGACCTGCGTGTGACAAAGGCTCTTGAACTGGTTAAGGCAAATGCTGATACATCCGGTGAATCCGGAGAAGAGACAGCTCCTGTGGAAGAAGCATAATTAAGGAAATAAAATAGTCCGGTGTGGGCGGGCGATTCGTCCGCCCGTGCTTTGTTTTGAGTTTTGGAATCAGAGATATTTTATAGCACGAAAGGATGAATCCTATGAATTTTATGAATACTTCTATGCCGTATGTCGTAGAACAGACAAGCCGTGGGGAGAGATCCTATGATATTTTTTCACGTCTGTTGAATGACCGGATTATCATGCTTTGCGATCAGGTCAGCGACACGACCGCAAGCTTGGTTGTTGCACAGCTGTTGTATCTTGAAAGCCAGGACACGGAGAAAGATATTTCTCTTTATATCAATAGTCCCGGCGGCTCAATCACAGCGGGCATGGCAATCTATGATACAATGCAGTATATTAAATGCGATGTATCTACAATCTGCATGGGTATGGCTGCGTCCATGGGTGCATTCCTGCTCACAGCCGGTGCAAAAGGCAAGCGTTTTGCTCTGCCAAACAGCGAAATCCTGATCCATCAGCCGTTGATTTCCGGCGGTCTGTCCGGTCAGTGTACAGATATTAAAATTCATTCTGATCATCTGGTAAGAACCCGTCAGAAAATGAACGAAATGCTTTCCAAGCATACGGGACAACCTCTGGAAGTCATTGAGCGTGATACAGAACGTGATAATTATATGACCGCAGAACAGGCACAGGCTTATGGTCTGATTGATAAAGTGATTACAACAAGAGAATAATACGCAGAAAAGAGGTGAGAGCTGCGGCTGGAATCATTGGCTTGTTTTCAGCAGCAGCAATAGTGCTATGTCAGACAGACATCCTTATAACGTTTGCAATTTCTGCGGAAAAACAGAAAATGAAGTAATGAGTATGTTCTCATCCGGAATTTATCATATCTGTGATGAGTGCGTTTGTACTTGTCACAACATGATTTTCGGGCCTGCGGCAACACCGCTGGAAGAAGGCAAGCAGACAAAGAAAAAAAAGAAATCTTCCTCGCAGCTTTTGAAACCTTCAGAAATGAAACAGGTTCTGGATCAGTACGTTGTTGGTCAGGAAGATGCTAAAATTGCATTGTCCGTTTCTGTGTATAATCATTACAAGCGCATTATGAGCCAGGAAGAAGATTCTGATTCCAATGATGTGGAACTCCAGAAAAGCAATGTGCTGCTGCTTGGTCCAACTGGTGTCGGTAAGACACTGCTGGCACAGACGCTTGCAAAGATTCTCTCTGTACCGTTTGCAATTGCAGATGCAACAACAATTACAGAAGCCGGTTATGTCGGCGATGACGTTGAAAATGTCCTGCTCCGTTTGATTCAGGCAGCAGATTTTGATATTGAACTGGCTGAGCGTGGAATTATCTATATTGATGAAATTGATAAGATCGCAAGAAAGTCTGAGAATACTTCTTTGACAAGAGATGTTTCCGGTGAGGGTGTACAGCAGTCTCTGCTGAAAATTATTGAGGGAACAGTTTCTGATGTACCGCCGCAGGGCGGCAGGAAGCATCCGAATCAGGAATGCTTACAGATCAATACGAAAAATATTCTGTTTATCTGTGGCGGTGCTTTTGATGGTCTCGAGCCGATTATCATGAAGCGTACAAAGCCGTCCGGACTTGGTTTCGGTGCAGAAGTGATTTCTAAAAAACAGTCTGAAGATAATATTTTCAAAAAAGTAATTCCACAGGATCTTGTACGTTTCGGCATGGTTCCCGAACTTGTCGGACGATTGCCGATTATTACAGCACTGGAACAGCTGGATGAGGAAGCATTGGTCAAAATCCTGACCGTTCCTAAAAATGCACTTTTGAAACAGTACGCAAAGCTGTTCCATTATGATCAGGTGGAGCTTTTTGTAGAAGAAAAAGCACTCCGGGAGATTGCCAGAAAAGCAATTTCTCAGAAAACCGGTGCAAGAGGGCTGCGCTCGATTATGGAAAGTATTCTGATGTCGTCTATGTTCCATTTGCCAGCACATACAGAAATTGCAAAAATTACAATTACAGAATCCTGTGTGACGGAGAATCAATCTCCCATACTCACAGATCACAGTGGTAAAACTGTGCAATTATGGTAAAATAGAATAAGCCATAATCTCACCGTCTGAAACCGGGGGATTATGGCTTATTTCATCTGATTTTGGACAGAATGCTGCTTGCTTTTGATAGTATTTGCAAGAAATGACCGCCGGAAATTACCGCTTGCAAATCGTCCGGAAATGTAGTATAATAAATAAAAGCATTTTTCTTCATTGAAATGCTGGAAATGTGAGGTTGAAGTATGCAGGGAAAAAAGAAATCAGCTCAGAAACTGCCAATTGTGCCAATGCGTGGAACTGTTGTGTTTCCGCATATGGTAATGCATTTTGATGTTGCAAGGACGATGTCTGTACAGGCGGTGGAAGAGGCATTAAAAACAGACAGGAAAGTTTTTCTTACGGCACAGAAAGATATTTTTGAAGAATCACCGTCAGAAAATGATCTGTACAGCGTTGGTGTTGTTGCCGAGATCAAACAAACCGTAAAGCAGGACGATGTGATCAGGATTCTTGTCGAGTGTTCTTATCGTGCAAAAATCAGATCAACGGAAAAATTGCCAGGAACAGATGCACTTTTTGCCGAAGTGCGTTGTATTCCAGAGAAAAAACAGGAAGAATATGATGATGTTGAAATGCAGGCACTAATCCGTGCGATTAAAAACGTATATGATCGATACAGTGATCTGTTCCCCCAGTTGCCGAGGGAGTTATTTATTTCTGTCATGTGTCAGGAGCAGCCGGCGGAACTGTATAAGGAAATTGTATTTCATACGATGTTGAATTTCAAGGACAAGCAGGCGTTGCTCGAAGAGAATGGCTTGTTTGCAAAAATGCAGTTGTTATATCAAATTCTGGCAAAAGAGACATTAGTGCTTGAGGCAGAAAAAGAAATCCATGATAAGACACAAGAACATATTGACCAGGGACAAAGAGAGTATTTCCTCCGGGAACAGATGCGTGTGATCTCGGAACAGCTGCGGGATGAAACCGGAGAAGAGATGGATGATGCAGATTCTTATTCTGAAAAAATCCAGGCATTGGGACTACCAGAAGAAAGTGAGAAAAAACTGCTCAAAGAGGCAGGCAGATTACGGCAGATGCCGTCTTCTTCTCAGGAGGCTTATGTGATTGCAAGTTATTTGGATACTTGTCTGAATCTGCCTTGGAATGAACTTTCAGAAGAAAATCTGGATCTGAAATCTGTCCAGGATAAGCTGGATGAGGATCATTATGGATTGCGGAAAGTGAAAGAAAGAATTATCGAAAGTCTTGCGGTGCGTGTGCTGAATCCGGATCTGAGAGGTCAGATTTTGTGTCTGGTTGGTCCTCCGGGTGTGGGAAAGTCCTCGATTGGACATTCTATTTCTGAGGCGATCGGAAGAAAATTTGTGAGAGTGTCTCTTGGCGGTGTTCGTGATGAAGCAGATATTCGTGGACACAGAAAGACTTATGTCGGAGCGATGCCTGGCAGAATTATTTCCGCAATCAGTCAGGCGGGAACAAAAAATCCTCTGATTTTACTGGATGAACTTGACAAAATGGGCAACGATTATAAGGGAGACCCTGCATCCGCAATGCTGGAAGTGCTAGATAGTGAACAGAATCATGCTTTCCGGGATCACTATTTGGAACTGCCATTTGATCTAAGCCGGGTTTTGTTCCTAGCTACGGCAAATACGCTTGATACGATTCCGGAGCCATTATTAGACCGTATGGAAATTATTGAACTTTCCAGCTATACCCGAGAAGAAAAATTTCAGATTGCTAAGAGACATCTTGTGCAGAAACAAATCCAGGCACATGGAATGAAGCCTGCACAGTGCCGTATTCAGGATGATG
>CAMWOX010000092.1 GCA_947175975.1 uncultured Ruminococcus sp. | reverse complement strand
ATCTATATTTTTATGCGATACTGTAAGAGTGTATGTCTCTGTCCGGATGAGACGGAATAAATCCGGAAGAAAGGAAATTTTTCTATGGTTGAAATCAAGAATCTGTCAAAATATTATGGCAGAAATCCTGCGGTAAAGGGCATTGATTTTGAAATCCGTGACAACGAAATTCTTGGATTTCTGGGACCGAATGGCGCAGGAAAATCCACCACCATGAATATCATTGCCGGCTATCTGCCATCCACCGGAGGAACTGTTACAGTTAATGGCTTTGATATTACAGAACAGGCTTCCGAAGCCAAAAAATGCATCGGCTATCTGCCGGAGATCCCCCCTGTCTATCCGGATATGAGAGTAGAAGAATATTTAAATTTCGTTGCAGGACTCAAAGGCGTTCCCCGTGCAGAGCGTAAAAATCAGGTCGAAACTTCTATGAAACGCCTGAATATTACCGATATGCGCCGAAGGCTGATCCGGAATCTGTCAAAAGGTTACAAACAACGTGTGGGATTTGCACAGGCACTGCTAGGTGATCCGAAAATTCTGATCCTCGATGAGCCGACAGTTGGACTTGATCCCACCCAAGTGATGGAAGTCCGCAATTTAATCCTGGAACTGAAAAAAGATCATTCGATTATATTCAGCTCCCATATTCTAGCAGAAGTAAGTGCCGTCTGTGAACGTGTTGTGATCATCAACAAAGGCGAAATCATGGCAATTGATACCATTGAAAATCTGGAACGCAGCATGACAGCCGATACGGTTCTGCATCTGACGGCTGACGGTGAAAAAGAAAAAATCACCCGTCTGCTGAAAGATATTCGTGGTGTGACTGCGATTTCTGATACGAAAGAAATTGCTCCTAACAGAAACCTCTATCAGATCGAACTGCAAAGTGAATCTGTCCGGGATGAGATCATGTCTGTATTACTAGCCAATCAATGCAGTATTGTTGAAATCAAGCTAGCAAAACTCAGCCTGGAACAAGTGTTCCTAAAATTAACATCACAGGGACAGAAACGCACCAGTTTGCAGGAACTGCTCTCGGAAATGCCAGATCAGCCTGCAAATCCCTATGACCAGGAGGTATAATTCATGTTCTCACTCTACAAAAAAGAATTGCAGTCATTTTTCTACTCGCCGTTTGCCTATGTCCTTACCGCATTGTTCATGCTGATTTTCAGCTTTGCATTTGTGACTTCGATTGCATCCATGGACAGCAATACTCTAAAATTTTCATTTCCGGATATTTTCTATAACAATTTCTTCTATTTTATCTTCATCATCCCCATTCTGACAATGCGTTCTTTTGCAGACGAACGCAGAGGTGGAACAGAAGTCTTGCTTCTGACCAGTCCCCTGAGCGTGACACAGATCGTCCTGGCAAAATTCCTGTCTATTATCACAATCTTTCTGGTCATGATGCTTGCTTCTCTGTTTTTCCCGATCTGGACAGCTGCCACAGGACAAGTCATGTGGTCATCCCTGATTTGTGCGTACTTAGGATTCTTCCTGTGGGGACTGGTCTGTATCGCTCTAGGAATGCTACTTTCTTCCCTGACCGGAAATGCAATTATTTCCGCTATTCTCGGCGAAATTATCATGGAAGGCATGTTATTAGCCGATAGTCTCGGCGGAACAGCTCTGATCAATGCTTATCCCCATCTTAATTCTGTCATTAGCTGGGTTTCCATGCAGAGAAGATTTGTTTATTTCTCACAGGGCATGTTCCGGCTGGAAGACCTGATTTTCTTCCTGAGTGCGGCGGCTGTCGTGATCTGCTGGAATATTATTGCGATCGAAAAACGCCGCTGGAGTCATAATTAAAATTTTACGATAACAAGAAAGGTGCGAAGCATGGAACAACAAGAGAAAAAATTCAAGAATCTCAAAAACCGTAAATTTACGGCATATGCTATGATTCTTGCAGTACTGGCACTTGTGGTGGCTGTCCCGCTAAATCTTCTGGCAAGCAGATTGAATATTATTTGGGATATGACACCCGCCAAACTCTATGAATTATCGGATACGACAAAAGATTATCTTAAAAATCTTGACAAACAGGTAGATTTCTATTTCCTCATGGATATGGATTATCTTTCAACGGATGACAACAGCATGGCATTATATTATTCCCTCAAACAGTATTCTGAATATGAAAACATTAATTTTATTGACTTCGACCCGGATACCCATCCGGAGCTGGTTGCACAGCTTAAAGAAGACGGGTATAACCTGGCTGTGGGCGACATGGTACTGCATTGTGAGGGCAGATCCAAGCATGTACAGGGAACCAGCATGTACCAGTATGAAGTCTCCTACGATGACAACAACAATTCCACAATTCAAGCGGCTTATTTCCGTGGAGAAAATTACATCACAGGTGCAATCAACGCAGTAGCATCCGGAAAAGAAGCATCTGTCTATTTCCTATCCGGACACGGCGAAAAAACACTCTCCAATGATTATACGAAATTCAATGAAAACATGCGTAATATCAATTATAATGCCCAGGAACTCAATCTGGCAACTGTGGACGCTGTCCCAGAAGATGCAGCAATCCTGATTCTGGCTGCACCGAAATCTGATCTGACCAATGATGAAACCAGATTAATTAATAACTATCTCGATAACGGCGGAAATATCTGTTTCCTGATGTCCCCCAATGAAGACGAAATCGCTTATAAAAATATCGAATCCATTATGAATGCATTTGGCATCGGTATGGACTATGATGTGGTTGCTGAAACAGATTCCAGCCGTTATGTGAGTGGCGATCCCTATACTTACCGAGTTAGCATTGTCCGTAACGAAGACACAGATGTAGATTTAACCAGCGAACTTGCTGACATGACAGACAACGGCTACTATGCTTTCATGAGCAATTCCAGAAGCTTTCATCAGTATCTCGGCTCGGATGATACGTCCCTGCAAGTCGGCTCTTTGCTACAAACGATCGGCAATACGAGCGATTATGGCTATTCCAATGCGACCGCTGTCGGTGAACCCTATGGCGGCACGGATTCTCTGGCTGAAACCATTGAGGGACAGCCTCTCGATCTGGCGATGTATTCCATCAGCAGCTCCCGCAATAATGCTAAAGTCTTTGCTATGGGCAATGCAGAATTTATTGATGATGACAATGTCAAGGAAGATTACATGATTATTCCGGTTTATCTCATGCTGTCCAATATGACCTGGATGTATGACAGTGATCTGATTCTGGATATGGGCATTTCCGACAAAGAACGCAATTATGATTTCATGCTGATCAATTCAGAATCTACCGCAAATGCGACTATGATTACTTTCATTGTCGTTCCGGTTCTGATTGGTCTTTCCGGTGCTGGTGTCTGGATCAAAAGGAGGTACTCTTGATGAGTATGAAAAAAATCCGTGCGCTGATCATTGCACTTGTCGTCCTGGCAGCACTCTCTATTACAGCTTATCTTGCCGTTGACAAGATCAAGACCAATGAAGAAAATCAAGAATTACTGGAAACACAGTCCCTGAATTTGTTTGCATTTGATTCCGATGCCATTGATCAAGTTCAGATTCAAAATTCTGATGGCAGTTTTACAATCCAGACAACGGATACCAGTTGGGCTGTGACAGATACAGATTACCCTTATGAATTTGAACTGAATGCTTATTATATCAATAGTATCTGTTCTTATATGAGCGATCTTACCGCTCTGAAAAAACTCAATGTTTCTGCCGAGGAACTTCCCAACTATGGATTTTCTGATCCTGTCTCCGTCACATGCAGTGATACCAGCGGTACAGCACATACAATCTATATCGGCAATCCTGCCGCTACGGAAGAATATTACTATGCAATGCTCCCGGATGATCCTATTGTCTATGAAATTGATTTCACAGAAGGTGATGTTCTCCATGGTGGTATGGCTTACCTGAAAAGTCCTTATCTGATCAACTGTTATGATGTCAATATTTCCGAAGTCAAATTGGAACACGATTCTGAACCTGTCTTTGATCTGCTCCGGGAAGAAAATACCTGGGAAATGCTTGCACCACTCCCCGGTGCAGACGTCCATGCTGCCAATATCAATTCTTTTCTGACTTCTGTGACAAGACTCCAGATAGAAAGTTTTGTCACTATGGTAGAAAACGGCTCTGATCTCGTAGAGTATCATCTTGATGACCCTGCTTATACATTCCGCATCAAGACCAACACTGGTGAAACGACAACAATTGATTTTGCGGCATTTGATACCAGTGATAAAAGCGTTTATCTTGTAATCGAAGAATCCGGACAGATCGCTACCATGTCTGTCAACAGCATTGGATTCCTCCAGACACAGCCTGCGGAATTGCTCAGTGACAAAGTATTCTCTCCTAATTTTGAGGCTGTCAGCAGACTGGATGTCCAGGTCGATGATCTGCAATTCTCCATGACGATAGATCATGATGCAAAATCCTATCTGCTGAATGATCTCGATCTTTCCGAACAGGACAAATCAATCTCTCAACTGTTTCAATCCTTGTTCAAGACTGTTTCTAATATCAGTTATGATACTCTGGATCTGGAAAACTCCGAGCCAGATTCTGAAACAGCTCCCACAGTTCTCTTTACTTACACAATGCTGGATGGATCTGTCCAGGAAATCAGCCTGATTCCGATTGATGATACTTACTATCGGGCTTATATCAATGACGAGTATTCTCACAAGATCGTCCGCAGACGTTCCCTCAGCGGCAGCACCGGCGTTCTTACCTACTACGAAAAGATGACGGACGCTTTGGCAGAACTAAATCTGCAACTGGACGCTGGTTCTGTATCAGATATGACAGAATAACACATCATTAAAAAAATCCGGTGTATCCAAAACACCGGATTTTATTTTTATTATTTTTTATCAGGATTCTGCTTGAATCGGAAAATCTTTCTGTTCGAACAAATGTACAAGCAGTTTCAGAATGTTCATAGAATCCGACAACGTAATTTTGCCATCCTGGTCAGAATCTGCATTCTTCTTACCGGAATCTGAAATTTTATCCACACCAACATAGACTCTGTTCATGAGAACAACATCCAGAATTTCAACCTTGCCATTTTCGTCTGCATCTCCCCAGAGGATTTCTGGATCTGTGGGAGCTGTTGTGTCCTGGTTTTCATCCAGTGCGACAAATTTCTGTTTATACTCTTCTGCATATCCCTGTGCCGTAGAATTTGTATAGCCATAAATTGTTGTGTTATCAGGAATTGCAGGCAGTATTAATTCACATCTTGGATTTTCAAATGTGATAGATTCCAAAGAAGAACAACCATAAAAAGTATCTTGATCAATCCATTGTACACTCTCTGGAATAATAATAGCCTCTAAAGAAGAACAACCTTTAAAAGCCCCTTCCCAAATCTTCAAAATATAATTTGGAATAATAATTGATGTCAAAGACTCACAGCCATCAAAAGCATGATGTATAATTTCTGATACCCTATCTGGAATGATAATAGATTCTAAAGCAGTACAATCCTTAAAAATCCCCCCATTAATTTTTGATATATTATTTGGAAGTTTGACAGACTTTAAAGAAGAACAACCCTCAAAAGCACCCCAACCGATTTCTTCTACACTATCAGGAATTATAATGGATTTCAAACTAGAACAGCCAGAAAAAGCATAGTCTCTAATTTCCTCTACTCCATTTTGTATTGTAACAGATTCTAAAGCAGGACAATTAGAAAAACTGCCTTCTCCAATGATTGTTACACTTTCTGGAATTTCGACAGATTTTAAATTAGGACAATTTTCAAAAGCATAACTATCAATTTTCTTTACACTATTTGGAATTTCGATAGATTTTAAAGCAGTGCATTCTTCAAAAGCGTTCGCTCCAATTAGTGTTACACTATTTGGAATTGTAACACTTCTTAAGTAAGAACAGCCTGAAAAAGTCCCATCATCAATTGTTTCTATTCCATCTGGAATTACAATAGATTCCAAAGCCGAACATCCTCCAAATGCACTATCTCCAATTGTTGTTACACCATCAGGAATTGTGATAGATTTCAAACTAATGCAATTATAAAAAGCATACGCTCCAATTGTTGTTACACTGTCTGGAATTGTAACAGATTTTAAATTAGGATATGTACCAAAAAGAAGCCAAACATTTCCATTAAAAGCATTACTTCCAATTGTTGTTACACCCTCTTGAATAATAACTTTTGTAATATTATCACGCCAACCATCCCAAGGTGCAGATGTACCAACCCAATCCGTCATTGCACCTGTTCCGCTGATTGTCAATGTATATGTATTTTCGTCAAAATTCTGACTCAAATGCCAAGTTAAATTTTCTCCACACTCCCCAGAAGTAGCAGGTTCTTCATCTTCTGCACTTGCAGAAATAAAATTAATCATCGGCTGAATCTGCTCTGTTATTGGTAAATAACTTGTACACAAGCATAATGCTGTTGTAAACGCAAGAGTAGCTTTCAATTTTTTCATATAGATTCCTCCCAAAGGTAATAATCATTTTAATTATACTATAAAAAAAGTAATAAGACAAGCATTTCCTACCAGAGTTTACATTTTATACATAATTTTTATGTATAATC
>CAMWOX010000091.1 GCA_947175975.1 uncultured Ruminococcus sp. | reverse complement strand
ATAATAACAAGTATATAAGATTTACAATCAGCTTTAAAATTAAAAAAATCTTTAAAAATGGTTTTTATGTTCTTGCCATTATACTTTATCTGAAACACACACCCCCAAAGAGCAGATGAAACTCCCGCTGCTATGATTAGTATAATGCCCACCATTGAATTATAGCCACATACATATCCATTTTTTCTCAATATGAATGTAATTAAGCTCACAAGAGTAATTTGAACAAAGGTAGGACAAAGATAATAAAGTATTTTTTTGTTCATACTCCTCCTTGACCGATTATATTGTTGTTGTTTACCGTTCGTAATGTGTTCAGGTTAGTCCGCCTGCTGAAATGACGATAGCACAGAACTGCCAGACTACTTGATCCCCTTTCCCAGGTATTTTCCTAAACTTTTCTGTTCAATCATCACATGGGTTGCATTAATATATCCATCAATAAAACTTGTATGATCTAATTTTATTTTCTCCTCAAAAGTGATGTATCTTATGGTATCTTCTACACCATAGACATTTTGCGACAGATCTATCCAGAATCTTTGAAACTCGCCCTTTTCATATCCTTTGTGGATTTTATTTTTTTCTTGTTGTTCATAATTTTCTCCTGTAACATATCATCTGAATCAGTATCATTATTATACAACATCTTAGCAGATTTTGCAACTAAAATTTTTTTGCAATGCATAATTCTACCGTTTCCGTCCAAGCTAAGAACGGAGGTGGTACTTGTGAAACAATCAGCCAGCAAAACCAAGAAAGGAAAAATACAGCATCTAAGTTTTTATCTTGTCATGCTGCTCTGTATGGCAATGGTAAGCGTTGCCTGTTGGTTTGCTTATTCGCAGACAAAAAATCAGCTCATTATGGAGCTGGATTCAGCGGTCAACTCCGCTGGAGATGTAAAAGTAATGGAAATGGAAACAGCGATTCCCAGAAATACAAGCCCGGTAATTGATACAGAACCGGAAGACGAAACAGATCCGGAAATACGATCCGGAGCAAGACCGAGAACCGAGCCCGAAACTGAGCCAGAACTCGAAACTGAAGCCGTCGCAGGGATTCATCCGCTTCAAACTGCACCGACGGAAGCACAACCATTCACACAGTCAGTGGCAATTATAGATGCTCCCGAAACTGCACCAGAAACAGAATTTCAGGAACTGACAGAAACACAGACTGAACCCGCATTTCATTCTACGGAACCGGCTTGTTATCCCCTGGATGGTGAAATCCTGGAATCATTCAGCAACGGCGAACTTGTGAAATCCGCTACCACAGGTGTCTGGCAGTCCCACAACGGCATTGATATTGCAGGAACACTTGGAGATGCTGTCTGTGCTATGAATGCAGGCATTGTGGAAAATATCGAAAATCATCCATTATGGGGCGTTACCATTACAATTGACCATCAGAACGGCATTTACAGCCGCTACTGCAATCTGAATACTGGTATTACTGTCAATGCAGGAGACAAAGTCGAAGCCGGAACTGTCATCGGTGCATTAGGTGACACAGCGGATATTGAAAGTGCAATGGAAACACATCTGCATTTTGAGGTATTACGAGGAGAAGTTTATCTGGATCCCATCGCATATATCCAGAGTACAGAAAATACAGCAAATACAACAACGGCAGATAATGCCGATTAAATAAATACAGCCTGGGAAAAAATTTTTTCTCAGGCTGAACTTGATTTTTATTTTTAAATTATTATTGAGCGGTTACAGATCAACAGCAAACTATGCAAGATTAAATTTCTCACCATTGATGCACACTCAATATTATTCTTGATTACATTGCCAATTACATAGGAACCTTTTATCACTGCACATCCAATTTTGGTATATTTTGCAACAGTCAAAGCACCACCGACTACATCTCCCACTCCCGGCAAAGCAGAAATCAGGCTGCAAAAATCAACATCCAATCATTATGGAATATTATACAGACTCAACACCCCATTATCAGTATGAACAATAAGTTTATTCGAGGAAAAAGCACAAAAAGCATTTTTACCGATAAATTCATTAAAAAATTCCACAACAAGCATGTTGCTCTTAATATCTTCGATCTTAAAAATTCCTCTATTATATGGGTCATCATATCCAATATAAGAAATCTTGAAATCATTGAAAGTATCAGCATGATCGTCAGTATCTTTAAATGTATCAAGCAATTCGCCCTCTTGTATCTCTTCGATCCTCTCCCCATTAGGGTAAAATATTTCAATGATCATTCTGTTATAGGGTGAATAGGTACTGTTCAATACTATCCTGCCGTCATCTAAAAGCTTTGCCCTGTAAGTCAGTCTGTCTTTACCTAAATGATAACTATCCAAATGTTTTCCAAAACTGTTAAAATGAAATATCACCTCATCTTCAAATTGACCTACAGCTCTGAATACATAGAAATCATTTCTATTTATATTTGCTGCAATAGGGAGAAAGCCCGGATATATTCTGTTTAAATATGTATGAAAACATGGTTCCCAGATATCAGCATCCGGATTAGAATATATAAATCCTTTTCTCAGCTGAGTCATAATCAACTGCACTGCTTTTTCATTGGGATATTTTGCTTCGATCGTTTTAGGGGTACGATTTTCCAATTGCGTTGTTATATTATTTCCTTCAACGGAAATCCTCCATGTTTTATTCGTTTCCGGATGGAGCAGTTTCATAGAATTCCATTTAGCCTTCCACATGATTGATCCTTTCTGTACAAATTATTATCATTATTGACCTTTCCACAATTAGTATTACAGTTGTAAAAAATATGATTTTCAATGACAAATAGAAGCCGTCAATTGCTGTTTTAATTCTCATTTTATATACTAAACTCGAAAAAGAAAATCCGAAGTTGCTATATATGTAATACTAAGTGGAAGAGATTCACTCTATGGGAATTTCTGTTACAACCGGACATTCTGCATGATTTACATAGACAAGTTTTTCACGTTGATATAATTCTTCATAGCCGTTGACATAAGAAAAAGAATTACTATAATACGTTTTGTCCTCCGGGTTTTCACTTTCCACAGGATACATATATTCTCGTTCAATCATCACCAATTTTCCGTTTTGCCATTCATAAATTTTTGTCTCTCGGGCATGATTCTCCCAAAACGATGTACTTAATCTTCTCTCAAGATGTGAATTGAGAGACGAATGAACCTGGAGACTGATTGCATTCAGTTCGTCCCATGGTTCAAATAATCCTGTATCTGAATCAAAACGGAAATATTTACCTCGTGTTGGTGCATCAGGTGTACCGATTTTTTCAGTAACAAAAAGATCACAATAAGAATCAGAATCAAAGTTAGAATAATCCTGTATATGAAATCTATATTCATAGGACGATATATCTTCCGTCCAACTGCAATCTGCTTCCAGAAATTGCACGCCCATCTTATCATAACACACAATCACACCATTTTTACGGACTTCAAAAGAATAATGTTCCTGTATCTCCTTCGGGTCAGCATCATCCGGGACGGGGAATATCATTGGAAGTATGAAAGGATCATCATACTCTAAGTAATCAGGTTCTGTTGTGGATTCAGTGGATTCCGTCGTTTCATCAACAGAAATAATTTCAGCAGTATTGTCCAAATTATTCTTAGCACAGCCGGAAAGAACAACCATAAATGCTAGTATGATCTTGTATTTTTTCATCAAATTTATGTCTCCAAAATACTAATTCAGTATTGTTACCAGAATATCCCACAGCATATGTACACAAACAGGAATCCAGATATTCCGGAAATGCAGCATCGTCCAACTGAAAAATACGCTGAGTGCTAAAATCATCACAAAGCCAAAACTTGTAAAATTCGTGATAATATTCCCCTGTAAGATCCAAACTGGAAAATGAATGCACAGGAACAAAACTGCATTCAGTGCAATTGCCGGATATTGATTTTTTTCTGTGATACTGGAATTTAGAAGCCACGCACGGAATACAAATTCTTCCGTAATCCCTACAAATAAGAATGCAATACATTCCTGTAAGCCCTCTGCTCTGAAATAGAATCCTTTGTGACTCGTAACAGAATTTAGGATACAGAATGCAATTTCTGCCAGGAATACAAATACTATTTCCTGTTTATTTTCTGATTTTAATGGATTACGGAATAATTGCTCTGGTTTGATCAATAAGCTTTGATCAGATTTTTTGATCAGAACCAAAGCCGGAACTGTCCAGATCAGATTTTTTAAAACACCATCAAACAGAATCTGAAACAGAATATTTCCTGTAATCTGATGCAGTGCCGGACTGATGATCATCTGTGCAACTGTCCAGGCAAGATAGAATAGTATAATATAGATAATCTTAGTTTTCGTAATAGTTTTATTTTCTGCCATCCTGTTACCTGATTTCTATTTCTTCCGGAACAGGATGTTTCACCGGCATCCGGATAATGCTGTTTTTCGGAAATTCCATCTCACAAGGAAAAGAAAACGGCATCATTGCGTGATTCACAGTCTGAATTTCCTGATTTTCTGCATCATAAATCTTCTCCGGCTGAATCGTAACAGGCTGACAACCCGGAGAAAGAATTTCCAATACATCTCCTGCGAAGAAGCGGTTTCGCTGTGTTGCATAAATTCTGCCGTTCTCACTTTTTTCTACAATCCCGACAACATCACAGGCACTAATATAACCACTGTTTTCATAATATTGACATGCATTCGGATGACCGAAGAAAAAGCCTGTACAATATCTCCTGTGACTGACTTTGAATACTTCATCATGAATCCATCCGGGGAGCTGATAATTCCCCGAATTTTTTAAATATTCATCCATTGCCATGCGATATGCATTCGTAATTACAGAAACATAATAAGCTGATTTTGCCCTGCCCTCGATCTTGAATGAAGTCACCCCGACTTCTGCCAGCTTGTCCAGATGATCAATCATACACAGATCCCTTGCATTCAGAATATAAGTTCCCTCTGGTTCTTCCTGAATTTCCATGGGAAGATGCGGACGTTTCTCTTCTGTGAGATAATATTTCCAGCGGCAAGGCTGCGCACATGCGCCCCGGTTCGCATCACGATCCGTAAAATAAGCAGATAATAAACATCTTCCGGAGAAAGATACACACATTGCACCATGTACAAATACTTCCAGTTCCAGATCTTCCGGTGTATGTCTCCGGATCTCTGCAATTTCTTTCAATGACAGCTCCCTTGCCAGAACCACACGCTTTGCACCCATCTGATAGAGTGCATTTGCCGTAGCATAATTCACAATTCCAGTCTGTGTGGACATATGTACCGGCATAGCCGGTGCAAGCTGTCTGACCATCTGGAATATGCCCAGATCTGCAATAATCAGTGCATCCACACCGGCATTAACAGCTTCGGCAATAAATTCCGGCAATAATGCCAATTCTGGATTGCGTGGGAGTGTATTCACAGTTAAATACACCCGGACATTTCTTGCATGGGCAAGTCTGACAGCCTCACAGAGCATTTCAGCATTAAAATTCGGCGCACCGGCACGCATTCCGAACATTGTACCACCCAGATAAACGGCATCCGCTCCGAAGTCCAGTGCAGACAATAACCTCTCTTTATCCCCGGCAGGTGCAAGGATCTCTCTATAGGATGACATCATGCTTCACCTGCATTTTCCGCATTTTCAGCCGCTGCGGCATCCGCTTCTGCCTGTTGCTGCCTTACCATCTCAATATTGGCATTATGCTGTTCCAGTGTTTCTGCAAAATAAGTAATGCCAGTATCGATATTGGCATAGAAATAGAAATAATTCGTATCACTTGGATACAGAACTGCCTGAATGGCATCGATACCGGGGTTGCCGATTGCACCGGCAGGAAGTCCCACACACACATAAGTGTCATAGGCATCATAGATCTGCGGATTTTCCAATTCAATATTCGGCTTGATCACCTGCGTGACATACTTAGAAGTCGGGTCAGACTGCAATTTACCACCGCCGAAATTTTCCGGATGATGCAGACGATTCCAGAATACCGACGCAATTTCCGGCATCTCTTCCGAATTTGCTGCTTCCGCCTGTACCATAGAAGCCAGAATAATGACTTCATCGAGTGTGGTATTTAATTCTTCTATCCGGGCGTAATCTTCGTCTGTGATTTTCAAATCAAAATTCATATAGATTTTCCGACAAACTGCATCAGGTTCCATTTCTTCATAGAACGTGTATGTGTCCGGGAAGAAATAGCCCTCCATGGGATAGAATTTCAGTCTGCTTGTTGTAGCAGGCAGATAATTTTCAAATTCATAGCCGAAACCACCAGCATTGAAATAATACAGAAATCTTGATGCATCACAGATATTATTTTCCTGTAATTTCATAGCAGCATCGTATAAGCTGATTCCCTCAGGAAACATGACATCAACAACTTTCTGCTCTTCCTGCACATTAGGATTTTTCTGCAATTCATCAATCAGCGTCTCATAAGCCATGGATGCACTGATTTCATGTTCTCCGGCAACATAGCTGGCATCTGCCTTGCTGAGTCTCGAAAAATAAACAAATGCTTTCGGAATCCGAATGATTCCGTCTTCGTGGAGGGTTTCCGCAATTTCTGCGGTTGTTGCACCCTCGGGAATCGTGAAT
>CAMWOX010000090.1 GCA_947175975.1 uncultured Ruminococcus sp. | reverse complement strand
ACAGGGCATCACAGAGAATTTCCTGTGTCTGCTGATTGAGAAACGCAGATTCGGCAGACTCGCAGAAATTCGGAATGCTTTTAATATGCTGTATCATGAGCATTTCAATATTGCGGAGGTTTTCGTGACAACGGCTGTTCCTCTGGAAGATTTCCAGTGGGAGGATCTGCTTCTGAAATTGCATGAGAAATTAGGCAAGAATATTATATTGAGAGAATCTGTGGACAGCTCGCTCATCGGCGGCATGATTGTGCAGTACGGCGATACCAGGATGGATAATTCTGTAAAAAGCCGGATGCAGGAATTTGCAAAGCAGGTTTCCAAGCACTAAAATACTGAGTAAAAGAGAGGCGAAGACATGAATTTACGTCCGGATGAAATATCCAGTATTATTAAACAGCAGATTAAGAATTATCATACACAAATCAATCTGACCGATGTCGGGACAGTGATTACAGTTGGTGATGGTATTGCCAATATTCATGGACTTGAAAAATGCATGTCCGGGGAGTTGATCCAGTTCGAGGATGGCACTTACGGAATGGCATTGAATTTAGAGCAGGACAGTGTTGGTGCGGTTCTGCTGGGTTCTGATGAAAATATCAAAGAAGGATCGACTGTGAAACGAACAGGGCAGATCATGTCTGTTCCAGTCGGGGAGGCATTATTAGGACGTGTTGTGAATGCGCTCGGTGAGCCAATTGACGGCGGCGGTGCGCTGAATACTGACAAGCGTGCGCCGATTGAGAAAGTCGCATCCGGTGTCATCACAAGAAAATCCGTACATAAGCCCTTGCAGACGGGAATTAAAGCAATTGATTCCATGATCCCGATCGGCAGGGGACAGCGTGAATTGATCATCGGCGACAGACAGACAGGCAAGACGGCAATTGCCCTGGATACGATTATCAATCAGAAAGGGCAGGATATTATCTGCATCTATGTAGCGATCGGTCAGAAACGTTCCACGGTTGCGAATGTGGCAGAGACGCTCCGGAAAGCCGGCGCAATGGATTATACGATTATTGTATCAGCGACAGCGTCAGAACTTGCGCCCTTGCAGTATATTGCGCCCTATTCCGGCTGTGCAATGGGAGAGTATTTTCTGGATCAAGGCAGGGATGTACTGTGTGTCTATGATGATTTATCCAAACATGCCGTTGCCTATCGTGCATTGTCATTGTTACTGAAAAGACCGCCGGGACGTGAAGCATATCCGGGTGATGTGTTCTATCTGCATTCCAGATTACTGGAAAGAGCTTGCAGCTATAATGAGAATTACGGTGGTGGTTCTTTGACAGCATTGCCGATTATTGAAACACAAGCGGGCGATGTATCGGCTTATATCCCTACGAACGTAATTTCTATTACAGACGGGCAGATTTTCTTAGAAACGGATCTGTTCAATGCCGGTGTGCGTCCGGCTGTCAATCCGGGTATTTCTGTTTCTCGTGTCGGTAGTGCCGCACAGATCAAGGCAATGAAGAAAGTTTCCGGTTCACTGAAATTATCTTATTCGCAATACCGGGAATTGCAGGCATTCTCCCAATTCGGTTCTGATCTGGATGCAGATACAAAAAACAGGCTTGCTATGGGTGAACGGATTGTAGAAGTGCTCAAACAAGATCGAAATGCACCTTTGCGAGTAGAATTGCAGGTATGTATTATTTATGCTGTCACAAAAGGCTTTCTGAATCAGATTCCGGTTGAGAAGATCAAGAATTATCAGCAGGAATTATTTGCATATCTGGAAGAAAAGCATGGAGAGTTATTGCAGAATATTGTAAATACTAAGGATTTGTCTCAGGATGATGAAAAAACGCTCAGTCAGGCACTGACAGATTTCAATCAGCAGTATTTGAGCTGAAAGTGAGCGTGTTATGGCAAATCTGAAAGATATTAAGCGCAGGATGCACAGCGTTGAGAGTACAATGCAGATCACGAAAGCGATGGAACTGGTAGCCTCCTCTAAGTTGAGAAAAGCCAAAGAACGTGCTGAGAATGTCAAGCCGTTCTTTGAGGCAACTTATAAGCTCATGGCAGAGATTGCGTCAGAAGATCGTTATTTTGATTCCCAGTATGTGCATAAGCGTACGGATCAATCGGCGGTATTATTGATCGTGATTGCCGGCGACAGAGGACTTGCCGGAGGATTCAATGCAAATGTATTCCGGCTGGCACAAGCACGGATTGATGAAGTCCGGAACAGCGGCGGTAATGTGGTTGTCATGCCGATTGGTCAGAAAGCTGTGGATTATTTTGCAAATAAAGAGATTAAAATTCTAAAGGCTTATGATCATGTGGCAGAGCATATGAATATTTATCTGGCAATGGATATGGCAGATCTGATCATCCGAACTTACCAGCGTCATGCGTCTTTACAGAGCGTGGAGCTAATTTTTACGAATTATGTTTCGCCGATTCTGCAAGTGGCGCAGAAAATGGAAGTGATCCCTCTGGAAGAACTTTCCGGAACGGATTCCAGACGCTGTGCGGTTGAGTATGAGCCATCCCCGGAAGCTGTATTTGAAAAGCTTGTCCCCCGGTATGTGGCGAGTCTCTTATATGGTGCAGTTGTGGAATCATTTGCATCCGAACAGGCATCCCGGCGTACTGCAATGGAAAATGCAACGGATAATGCAACGGAAATGATTGATCAGTTGTCGTTGTTATATAACCGTGCAAGACAAGGTGCAATCACACAGGAGATCACAGAGATTGTTGGTGGTGCAAGTGCACAGCAGTAAACAAATGCGGGTGGAAATTATGTTCAGGGAAATGAGAAGAAAAAATCAGGAAATCCCGGAATCAGAATGTATGCAGATTCTGGAGTCTGAAAAACGTGGTGTCCTGGCAGTGAACGGCGATCAGGGGTATCCCTATGCAGTTCCCATGAATTTTTATTATGATCTGGCAGAACACAAGATTTATCTGCATTCTGCAAAAGCAGGGCATAAACTGGATGCGGTTCAGAAACAGAATAAGATCTGTTTCACGGTCTGGGAACAGGGATTCAGAAAGCCCGGCGACTGGGCATATTACGTCCGGAGTGTCATTATTTTCGGAAAGATAGAAATCCTGACAGATCCGGAGCTGATCCGGGAGAAAGTGAAATTACTGGGTCTGAAATATTATCCTTCGGAACAGGATGTACACAGAACCATGCAGAAGCATCTTCAGAATCTGGAATTACTTGCAGTGCAGATAGAATCTATGACTGGAAAATTAGTACATGAAAAATAATCAGCCCGAAAAAATTGGATGGAAAGGGTTTTGCTATGCAGAATATTGGTAAAATTGTGCAGATTATCGGCGCAGTCGTGGACGTTTGTTTTCCGAAAGAAAAACTTCCCCGGCTGCTCAATGCGATTACAGTAGATAACAATGGCACAAGGCTTGTCATCGAGGTAGCCCAGCATATCGGTGATGATATTGTCAGATGTATTTCTATGGGCAGTACAGATGGTCTTGTGCGTGGCATGGATGCCATAGATACCGGTTCACCGATCCGTGTACCAGTCGGCAAGGAAACACTCGGCAGAATGTTTAATTTATTAGGAGAAGCAATTGATGAAAAACCAGCTCCGGAAACGACAGAGAATTGGGCAATTCACAGAGAAGCTCCCAGCTATGAGGAGCAGGCGGCTGCGAATGAAGTTTTAGAGACAGGTATTAAAGTTATTGATCTGATTGCACCGTATCTCAAAGGCGGTAAGATCGGCTTATTCGGCGGTGCGGGTGTCGGCAAGACAGTTCTGATTCAAGAATTGATCAATAATGTTGCCACACAGCATGGCGGAATCTCTGTATTTACAGGTGTCGGCGAAAGAACCCGTGAGGGCAATGATTTATATAACGAAATGACAGAAAGCGGTGTTTTAAATAAAACAGTGCTTGTTTACGGTCAGATGAACGAACCACCCGGTGCAAGAATGCGTGTTGCATTATCCGGCTTGACGATGGCGGAATATTTCAGAGATACCGAGGGACAGGATGTATTATTATTTATTGATAATATTTTCCGGTTCACGCAGGCGGGATCAGAAGTTTCGGCTTTGTTAGGACGTATGCCCTCTGCGGTAGGTTATCAGCCAACACTTGCCACGGAAATGGGTGCATTGCAGGAGCGTATCACTTCCACAAAGAAAGGATCGATTACATCCGTGCAGGCAGTCTATGTGCCGGCGGATGACCTGACAGACCCTGCACCTGCTACGACATTTGCACATCTGGATGCGACGACAGTATTATCCAGATCCATTTCATCTTTGGGAATCTTCCCGGCAGTTGATCCATTGGAGAGTACGTCCCGGATTCTCGATCCGGAAATTGTCGGCAAGGAACATTATGAAACGGCAAGAGCCGTTCAGAGCATCTTGCAGAGATATAACGAATTGCAGGATATTATTGCCATTATGGGTATGGATGAGCTTTCCGAAGAAGACAAGCGTATTGTAACAAGAGCCAGAAAAGTACAGCGTTTCTTGTCACAACCGTTCTCCGTTGCGGAGCAGTTTACGGGAATGCAGGGCAAATATGTGCCGCTGAAAGAAACAATCCGGGGATTTAAGGAAATTATCGAGGGCAAGCATGATGATCTGCCGGAATCTGCATTCTTATTTGTCGGAACAATTGAAGATGCAGTCGAGAAAGCAAAAACCATTCAGGAATAAAGGTGATTTTTTATGAATACATTCCGATTGGTGATCCTTACACCGGATAAGATCCTGTTTGATGACCAGGCGATTCAGGTGACTGCAAGAACGACAGAAGGTGATGTCGGGATTCTTGCCGCACATATCCGTTATGTGGCAATGCTTCAGACAAGTGCTTTAACGGTAAAACTTCCGGACAGCACCTATAAGCAGGCGGCAATTGCAGGCGGTGTGCTGAAAGTCTCGGATGAGAAAGTTTCCATTATGGTGACTGCTGCGGAATGGGCGGATGAAATTGATCCGAACTGGGCGGAACGTTCCCGTCAAGACGCTATGGCGAAAATTGAAGCTTTCCAGAATGAGCCTGACAGATTAGAACGTGCCAATCTGAAATTGCAGAGAGCCTTGAATCGTCTCCGGATTTCAGGACATGGAATAAAATAGGTAAGCTCTAGAACAGAAATATAAAAAATCCGGCAAGCGAATGAAAAGCTTGCCGAATTTTTTTGTAAATTTTTTTTAATTGTCGTTTTCTGATTCATCTGCGATAACCAGTTCTTCGGCAATTCGCATATCTTCTTCTATTTTGAAAATAATACGTTTCAGAGCATCCACAGTGTCTGCAAGACGAGCTTGCGAATCATAAAATATATCTTTAAAAGAATAATCTGATTTTGATGATTTTGACATAAAATTTACCTCCTTTTGTTTTGAAATCTATTCTATAGAATTGTTTTTTATTATAACATTTATAGAATGAAATTGTCAATAGAAAAATGAATTTATGGTATAATTTTGGTATAGTCTACAATGGAAAGGATGGATTTTTGTGGCTTATTACCAAAGGTTAAGAGATCTGAAAGAAGATGCGGATCTGACACAAAAGCAAGTTGCTGAATTAATTGGAGTTTCTACAAATCATTATGGCAAATATGAACGTGGTGAGACGGATATTCCGCTTGAAAAAGCTGTAATTCTGGCTAAACATTACCATGTTTCTTTGGATTACCTGGCAGGATTGACAAATTATAAAGAGCATAAAGATGGTAAGCATGATAATCACAGTGAAAATAAATTTGTCGATATAAAATTTAAAAAATCTGACTTGTATCATTTGATTTTGTTATTGGAAAAAATGGTTGCAAATTATGACATGAAAAAATTAAAAGAATATCTGAAAAAATAAAATGAAATCAGCTCTAAAATGTGAATTGTTTTGGAGCTGATTATTATATATAAAGCATAGATTTGATTTCATCAGAAATTGAAAGAATTTCATGCCATTCTGGCGCAGTTTTGATTGCATTCACATTCCAAAGTTCAGGAAAATCTACTTGCATTATACAGAATTTATCGTGGAGCTGAATCGCTTTTTGAAGAATAGCATCATTGATCCAACCATTTTCTAATAAATATTTCAGATTGTCCATATATAGATTACTTCTGCTGTCAATATCAAAGTCTTCAAAGATATAAGTTCCAATGAAAGTCTCATCTTGATTCAGCAAGAACAAACCGCACTCCTGTAATGTAGCAACAAAGCGGTAGTATCTATTTTCTTCTAATTGATAGAATTTTTCCCAGTTCAAGTTTGCTCACCATCCTGTGATATAATTTTTGTTTCTCCGGTTTCCAGAGTAATTTCAATATGGGAATCGTTCAGAATTTTGGCGGCGGTTATCCAAAGATAAGGTTCATCTCTGCCAAATTCGAGCCATTGATTCGTAATTTCATGATATTTGTAAGGTTGAAATGGTTCTCTGAGATAATAAATTATCATGCCACAGCCATATAGGATGCAGAAATGTTCCTGTTCGCTGATGACTGCTCTTTCTGGTTCGTCGTAAAAGTCACCAATCACAATTTTTTTGTTTGTATGTTTCTGGTAAAGTATCGCAGTTTTAAATTCAGGTGTAATAATGAAATGTTTGCTTTCTGTGAGAATTTGTTCATGGGGGATAAGTTTATCATAAAATCACCTCTGTATTTATC
>CAMWOX010000089.1 GCA_947175975.1 uncultured Ruminococcus sp. | reverse complement strand
AATCACAGAGTATCAGACTGGTTAAACAGGAAGCCCCCGCCTCTTTAGGCGGGGGAGGATGTCACTTATTCAAACATGGGTGTGGATAAATAACGTTCTCCGATGTCCGGCAGGAATGCGACAATCGTCTTGCCCTGATTTTCCGGACATTTTGCAAGTTCCATTGCCGCCCAGACAGCCGCTCCGGAGGAAATCCCGACAAGGATACCCTCTTGTCTTGCAATGGCTTTCCCGGTAGAAAATGCCTGTTCTGTTGTAACAGTGATAATCTCATCATAAAAACCGGCTTTCAGAAGCGCTTTGCTGACTGCTTGGCTGTCGTCATCATTGACAATGGCAAATACAAGTTTCATAATTCAATTTCTCCTGCTATTTATAATTTAATTTATTATAGCATAAATTTCAAAAAAAGCAAGTCCCTTAAGAATATCTGTGATATTGAACTAATTTTCTTGTTAACCTTGTTTCTGCCTTAGTTGATGATTTTTTTGTTGAACTCATGTTATTTTACAAAATTCTTGTGATCTCATAATTTTGATTATTTTTTAATTTTCTAAATTCATCGAAAGTAGTAATAAATTCTAAATCCTGATATACATCATTAGGAACACGGTATACACTGAAATAAATTTTTAAATTAATATCTTCTCTATAATCATTTTCCACATACTCATCATCATCTACATATTCACTAGAGCTAGCAAATTTTTCTATCATGATAGCCCACTCTTCCTCTGAAAAAACTGTATCTTCTGGAATAAGTATATAAAAATCCAGTGACATTAAAGCTTCTAGTTCTTCATAGGACAACTCAGCAGAAGTATCAAAAGGCAACTCTTTTGTGATTCTGTCTGTTTTATCCCTTGTAACTAATTTATGCTCATCAAAATATTGATTTGTATAACGAATCACATCATTTTGTGCATCATCAAAATATTTATATAGCAAATAATTTTCGCTTTCTACCTCATAGTAATCTTTGATATGAACAGATGCCTGAAATTCTATTCCATCATCAACGCACTTGATATTACAATCTCTTGAAAACATAAAACTAGTGGAGTAAATATTTAAAAATTCAAATTCTTTGCCATATTTTTCTGCAAATTGTTCTTCTACATAAATTGCTAACTCTTCATCTTGTTTGCTCATTTTCGTTTCAGAAGTGTTCTCTTCTGTTGATTCATATGCTAATTCATAGCTCATCTTTATTGCCCTTAATGCTGATTGTCCAACTATACCACATGATGAACAGCACAAACACAAAACACTTAGCACCACAAATAACATTAATTTTTTTCTCATAAAATTTTCCTCCTTGAGAATGTTTTTATTATTGATACGAATTGGAGTAGCTATTTGTATGGTGGTATACTACACAAAAATTTCAAATATATTTTATTAAATATTTACAAAAAAATAAACCGGAGAATTTCAGAAATTCTCCGGTTCTGCTATTATTCTTCAAACATGGGTGTTGATAAATAACGTTCTCCGTTATCCGGCAGGAATGCGACAATTGTCTTTCCTTGATTTTCCGGACGCTTTGCAAGCGTGATTGCTGCCCAGACTGCCGCACCGGATGAAATTCCTACAAGAATACCTTCTGTTCTGGCAATTGCTTTGCCTGTTGAGAATGCCTGTTCCGTTGTAACAGTCATGATCTCATCATAGATTGCTGTATTCAGTGTTTCTGGAACGAATCCTGCACCGATTCCCTGGATTTTGTGTGCACCGGCAGTACCTTTGCTTAGAACCGGAGAATCTGCCGGCTCAACGGCAACGATTTTAATCGCCGGATTCTGCTGTTTGAGATATGCCCCTACACCGGAAATCGTACCGCCTGTGCCGATACCTGCCACGAAAATATCAATTTTTCCGTCTGTATCTTCCCAGATTTCAACGCCTGTCGTTTTCTCATGGATGGCAGGATTTGCAGGGTTCGTGAATTGTGATGGAATGAAACTATCCGGGATTTCTGTTGCTAATTCCTCGGCTTTGGCAATTGCACCTTTCATGCCAAGTTTTCCCTCTGTGAGGACTAATTCTGTGCCGTAGGCTTTCATGAGATTTCTGCGTTCAATGCTCATGGTCTCCGGCATGGTGATAATCAGCCGGTAACCTCTTGAAGCTGCCACAGCTGCGAGTCCAATTCCCGTATTGCCGCTGGTTGGTTCGATGATGACACCACCGGGTTTCAATAAGCCTTTTTCTTCGGCATCATCCAGCATGGCTTTGGCGATTCTGTCTTTTGCAGAGCCTGCCGGATTGTAGGATTCTAATTTACCCAGAATGACTGCCTGGAGTTGATTGGATTCTTCGATATGCCGGAGCTGAATTAATGGTGTTCTGCCGATCAGCTCTTCAAAATTTCTATAAATTTTGCCCATAGTAATACTCCCTTAATAGATTTTATTTTACGGCATCAAATCCGTGCTGAAGATCCGCCAGAATATCATCAATATGCTCTGTGCCGATTGATAACCGGATTGTATTCGGCTTGATTCCGGCACTTAATAATTCTGTTTCTGTCATCTGGGAATGTGTCGTAGAAGCAGGATGAATCACCAGGGATTTGACATCAGCGACATTGGCAAGCAGGGAGAATAATTCCAGACTCTCTGTGAATTTCTTTGCTGTTTCGGAATTGCCCTTGATCTCGAATGTGAAGATGGATGCCGCACCGTCAGGAAAATACTTCTGATATAATTCTGATTCTCTGCCGGATGCCAGAGAGGGATGGTTGACTTTTTCCACCTGCGGATGCTGATTCAGGAAGTCCACAACCCGGAGTGCATTTTCTACATGACGTTCCAGTCTCAGGGACAATGTTTCCAGTCCCTGCAATAACAGGAAAGAATTAAATGGCGAAATTGCTGCTCCCTGGTCTCGCATCAGTGTTGTTCTTAATTTCAGAATATATGCCAGATTGCCGCAGGCTTCTGTAAAGATTACACCATGATAGGACGGATTTGGTTTGGAGAGTGCTGGGAATTTATCATTCTGCGCCCAGTCAAATTTTCCGGAATCAATGACCACACCGCCCATAACCGTTCCATGACCGCCGATGAATTTTGTTGCAGAATGAACAACAATATCTGCACCATGTTCAATTGGTCTCAAAAGATAAGGTGTTGCAAATGTATTGTCTACGATAAGCGGAATGCCGTGTTTGTGAGCGATTTCTGCAATGGCTTCCAGATCAATTACATTCGAGTTCGGATTACCGAGTGTTTCCGCATAGAGTAATTTTGTATTCTCCTGGATGGCTTTTTCAAAATTTTCCGGATCAGATGGATCGACGAAGCTAGTTGACAATCCCTGTTCCCGGAGTGTATTCTCAAACAGATTATACGTTCCGCCATAGAGATTCACGGAAGAAACAATATGATCCCCAGCAGTGGCGATATTCTGGACAGCGTATGTGATTGCCGCTGAACCGGATGCTGTGGCAAGTGCGCCTGCACCGCCCTCTAATGCACAGATCCGTTTTTCGAATACATCCGAAGTCGGATTCATCAGGCGAGTATAAATATTGCCGTTTTCCGTGAGAGCAAATCTGCCTGCGGCAGTTGCGGAATCTTTAAATACATAAGAAGTCGTTGCATAAATTGGTACGGCTCTTGCATCCGTAGTGGGATCGGGATTTTCTTGACCAGCATGGAGCTGGATCGTTTCAAATCTGTAATTTTTCTGATTTTCAGAACTCATAATGAGAACCTCCTAAAGCCTATTAAATTTATAGGCCAACTATATTTTAATGCTATTATAACATAATTTTTCTGATTTGTCAAGTAAAAATTTTATCTTGACATTTTTTAAGAAAATTATGTTATAATTGTCAAACTAGAATAAATTAAAACATGTTTTTTGTTCAATTTCATAAAATGCTGCTCTTATTAGCAATTTTTTTGCTTTTCCTATTGACAAATGTCAATTTTTTTGCTATAATAAAAACAACAACTTGCAAGGAGTGGTGCTTACGGAAGAAAACAGGAAAATGATCTCCACAAATTTGTGGAAAAAGCTGAAAGTTATCAGATTAGTATTAGGACTTTCAGCACAGCAACTAGCAGACTTGATGGGAATGACCCGACAAAATTTATCCAATATTGAAGCAGGAAAATCACAGCTCAGCTATACGCAGGTAATTGCACTGCTTGCAATTATTGAACGACGTATTCACAAAAATACGTTCGAGTTAAATGAAATTGAAAAACTGCTTGAACTTAGTGAAATTTCGGGGTTATCCAGCAATCATACACTGTTAGATATCTGGTTTTATCTTTCCGGATTGAAGTTTAAGCCAGACGAAACCATTTTTGATGAATCAAGGGAGGAATTTTTTATGAAGTATATTGTCAATATTATTGATACAAACCAACTGATTGATGATGCTGATGTTATCATCGAGCTTATGAAGGACGAAAAAAACAGAATTTATGTTCCAATTGCTGTCAAGAAAGAATTGGATAAAATCCTTGAGAGAGCTTTGGGAGATGAGGGACTGCTCAACAGAATAATTTACGCAAAAAAATTTCTTGTGAAATACAAGAAAAAAATCTTTTTTTGGCAATCCAAAACTTTTGGAGACCCGACGATTCAACAATTAGTCCTTGAACAGATGTCATATCAAGCTGTTGAGAGCATCAATGTATTTACAAAAGATGAAGCATTGAGCCTTGATTGTGAAAATTTTAATAATTCAAGAAGCATTAAGCATAGCTGTAAGATTCAGGCTTTATATTTTAAAAATGGAAAGATTTTCCCAACCTTGGGAAAAATGAAGTATCCATACACGCTTGATAATTTTGAAGCGGTGGCATGGAGAAATGGTGTCGTGATACCAGAATTTAACAAATTCGATTCTCTTGCAGAAGAAGATGCTCCAGTCTTAGCACCCAATGGTGGCAAGACAACCAAGTATTGGCTGTGGTATGCTCAAAAGGGCGATGTTTTTAGAGTTTACAAAAAAATCAGAGTGTATGAAAAGCAAACTTTAACCGCTGATGTTTTATCTTATGACAATTGCAATGTCTATGCTAGACTGGTGGCTTACCGCACATCGGATGATGCAATCTTGGCTTCGGATTATATCGAACTCGGAGATTGCCGCTGGAAAAAATTGACACTCAATATAACTGGTGGAATGTATGATTTTGCCAATGCGGAATTTTTTGTCAATCAAACATCAACCCCTGATGCTCGAGGTTGGTGTGGAAGTGATGGATTTATAGCAAATTTCCAAATTAAGGAGCAATAAATTCATGAAATATCCCTCGCATTACCAGCGGGGGATATTTCTTTTTTAATTCTAATAAAATTTAATTAATAGAACGTCGCTACTTCCTGTTCCGGTTCATTCGTCAGGATAACTGACTGTACTTGCAGAACTGGCCCTTTGCCCTGATAAAGTTTGTGACGCTGTACGGAAATTTTTGCTGTCAGTTTTACCCACTGCCGGGTATCAAACATCTGGGCTTTTTCCCATTCACAGACAAGCCAACAGTATTGAATATCCTCCACGCAGCAGGTCATGACGTGGCGACCAGCGGCAAAGGTATTCTTTGGGAACTTCCGGTCACGGACAACTGCGGCACGGAATGAAATTTTTTTATTATGGTATTTTTCCGGTTCTTCCATAATATCCCGGTAGAATAAGGCATAATCCTCATCCTTAATGATAATTTCATCTGCGTTGATATCAAACGGCAGAGGATCTTGAATATCATCATATGCAACTTCACCGTCTGTTGTTTCATAGGCGATCTGCGTCCGGCGGCTGATGCCACGGACAATTTTATGAAATTCCAGCTGATCCATGGTATTTTTATCAAATCTGTTGAATACCACCAGTTCACTGACATTGATTTTATCCACAACAAGACTCCGTATATTGGCATTGTAATTCAGGAATGTTCCGGAATCTACAAAGCACATTGCCTGATAGACAGCCCATTCCATCGGGAGATTCTCAAATAAATCATTAATTGTCCACATTCCGTTATATTCCAGGACAACACGAGTTGCACCGGATTCTTTGAGGATTTTTTTGAGATTCTGTTCGTTGAAGTCTTCCTGTTCTTCTATGATATACTGACAAATATTCTGGCTGGGATATTTTGAGAAATCATATTCTTCTTCACCCTCTTCGCAGAGCAGGAGAAGTGTTTTCTCTCCATTGTTGAAACGCTTGTCCTCAAGTGTTTCCTGGATGAATTTTGTCTTGCCGCCCTCCAGAAAGCCGACAAAGAGATAAACTGGAATATCTTCGATTTCCTGATTCTGATTATTAATAGGCATAATTAATTTCACCTCATGAATTTTAATGGATGATCAGGAGGGTACAGCACTTGCACCCTCCTGGATTGGATTTCTTATTCAGCGTGGAATAATTCCGCAATCGCAGATTCGTTGATCTTAGAACCGATCACGCAGAGTCTTCCTGTTGTAGCAGGGCATCCATGGCGGACATCTGGTGTACCAGGGACATAATCATAGTGAATCCACTGACCGTCTGTTCCGGCAACAATGCCTTTTGCCCGGAGGATCATACCATAAGTGTCGCAATCTTCCAGGGCTTCCAGTGCGGATTGAATTTCTTCCACAGTGTACTGTCTGGCAGTTTCTGCGCCCCAACTAGTGAAGACATCATCTGCATGGTGGTGATGATGATGATCGTGATCATGGTCACAGCAGTGTTCATGTTCTTCGTGGTCATGGTCATGATGATCACAGCAATGTTCATGTTCTTCATGATGGTGGTCATGATGATGGTCACAGTGGTGTTCATGCTCTTCATGCTCATGGTGGTGATGATGG
>CAMWOX010000088.1 GCA_947175975.1 uncultured Ruminococcus sp. | reverse complement strand
AGATATATTTTTCAGAAAGGGAGATTTTTATGCAGCAAGTAGAATCCTTAAAAAGCATTCTGACAAAAGCCATTCTGTCAGGAATTGTGATCGGCATCGGAGGAACTGTATATCTGAACATCGAAAATAAATATCTGGGGAGCTTTCTGTTCAGCCTGGGATTGTTTGCGATTCTGAGATACGGTTTTGCATTGTATACCGGAAAAGTCGGCTATATTCCGGTTCGTAAGCCAATTTATCTGCGTGAAGTAGGAATTACACTGGTCGGGAATATTTTAGGAACAGCATTTACAGCATTTCTGATCCGGCTTACCAGAACAGGTGTTCTTGTACATGAAAATGCCAGATCAGTGATACAGACCAAGACCAGTGACAGCATGATCAGTCAGCTGATATTAGGATTTTTCTGCGGCATCCTGATGTTTCTTGCTGTAGATAATGGCAATCAGTGCAAAGGGGAAAAACTGGATTTCTCTTTTGTAGTTGGTGCTGTACTGCCGATCATGGTATTTATTCTCTGTGGATTCAATCACTCCATTGCAGACTGCTTTTATTTTTTTGCCGCAGTGGAAACACCGGAACAAATTGCGTCCGGTTCTATGTATCTGTTGGTTGTTGTACTTGGAAATGCCCTCGGTGGTATGTCAATTCCTGTCGCAATGAAATTATTTGATCAGAATCAGGTCTGAATGCCTGTTTTCATTTGACAAGTCCGGAATAATATGCTATAATAAAAACAAAATTAAAATATAGAAAGGATTGGTTCTAATGCAGGAATTTGTATTGCATGTAGACTGCATGATGTGTCCGCACTGTGAAGCATCTGTCAGAAAAATACTGGAGGGATTTCCGGAAGTGCAGGAGGCAGTGCCGGATCGTGAAAAGAAACAGGTATGTCTGCACTTGCAAGCGGATCTGACACATCTGGATGACATGAAGCAGGCTCTCGTGAAAGCCGGCTATCAGGCAGAGTGATTTAAAATTTTAAGTTTTTCTGCATAGGATTCTTCCTGCTGGATATACTAGTATTATTCCGGAGCTGTTCCGGAATGAAATTTCGTCAGAAAGCAGGTATTTGTTATGAGTAACATGAAAAAGAATTCTAATATCAAATGCACAGTTTCCCAGTGTAAAAACAACATGCTCACGGAAGACTATTGTTGTCTGGAGTGTATTCATGTTGGCACACATGAGGCAAACCCGACTGTTCCGGAATGTGTGGACTGCAATTCTTTTGTCAAGAGAACAGATTCTGTGATCAGCTGATCAATACTGGAATATTGCTGTCCTGTTCGGTAGAACCGGACGGACAGCAGTATGTTTTTAGCCAAACTGCACAAATGCAAACAGAGGAATTATTGCAAAAGATAGAAACGAAAAGGAAATTTGCCGGAAACTCTTGTGATCTATTGGAAAATCAATTATAATAATGCTATACGATAATAAAACTGGAAATTTCTGCTTTTCAAAGCGATAGGGGAGGTTTTTTACATGAATGATCAGACTATGACATTTTCTTTGAATCAGGAAAAAGAACTGGAGCTGAAACAGACACTGACCATTATTTATGATGCCCTGGTACAAAAGGGTTATAATCCCATTAATCAGATTGTAGGGTATATTCTGTCTGAAGATCCGACTTACATAACAACGCATAATAATGCCCGGAATCTGATCCGGCATATTGACCGTGATGAACTTTTGCAAATTCTTGTGAAATCTTACTTGAATAGTTAAACGGCGATGCCCTGTGAAGTCATGAGGAGCTGCTTTTTTTGTGTTTTTTCTGATTTTCCGGATATACTAGTGATATTCTAGTAACAGGAGGCTTCAGATATGAAAAAAACCGGAAAATTCAGGAAATCAAGACTTGTTTCCAGTATGGCAGGACTTCTCTGCGGTGCAATGCTTGCCGGAAATATGCAGGTCTCTGCTGGCACTGCGATTGGCTATGGACAAGGCACACAGGTCAATGCGGAGAATATTCCCTTAGGTGCTTTGGATTTTGATGCACAGTACCAGAAATATGATGCTTATGCGACAACACCGGATCGGGAGAGAATTATCATCACGTTTGATCAAGGCTATGAAAACGGCTATACAGCACAGATTCTGGATACACTTGCAGAAAAGCATGTAACGGCAATTTTCTTTCTCACAGGTGATTATGCCAAGAAAGAAACTGAACTTGTCAACCGCATGATTCAGGAGGGACACATGATCGGCAATCATGGCATGACACACGCAAGTCTGCCAACCCTGGATGAATCCCATGCAAAAGAGGAACTCATGAGTCTGCATGAATATGTTCTTGAAAATTATGACTATGAGATGCAGTATTTCCGTTGTCCCTGTGGAGAATATTCCGAACAGGCTCTGAAAACGGCACAGTCACTGGGCTATAAAACGCTTTTCTGGAGCGGAGCGCATGTTGACTGGCTTACGGACAAACAGCCTGATCCGGCACAGTCCCTGGAAAAATTAGTATCTTCTGCACATGGCGGTGAAATTTTGCTTCTGCATTCTGTATCTGCTACCAATGCTGAAATTCTTGGCGATCTGATTGATGCTCTGCGAGAACAGAATTATCAAGTCTGATCCTGGATCCTGAGAAATTAAAAAAATATACGGCAGTGTGCTACTGTCGTATATTTTTTATAATGTTCTTTGCTTTCATGACAATATTTTTATCATTCTCATAGGTCAGCAGATGCGATACATAGCCAATATCCACCCACCGTACTTCGGAGATTTCTTCTTTCTGCGGCATAAAATTATAATTTCTGGCACGTGCGATAAAATAAACGACTATTTTCTGTGTGTCCCGTTTCGGAGAGTAGGAAACTGTTTCCCGGAATGTCGGATCAATCAGGACATCAATTGCTGTTTCTTCCTTGATTTCCCGGACAGCTGTTTCAATCTCTGTTTCGCCGGATTCTACATGCCCTTTCGGAAATGACCAGTGTCCGCTGTTGATATGTCGGATCAGTAAAATTTCAATATTTCCATGAGATCTGCGGTAGACAATTGCACCGCAGGATTTTTCATATCGCATACACACATCACCCTTTCCTGTCTGTTGGACAGTTTGTAATTATTTGTTATAGATATTATAGCATAATTTATGGATTTTGTCTATTGTTTTTTTGTCAGATCCGGAAATTTTTTCGGAAAACTGTTTACGAAATGAAATTCTTATGGTATAATAAAGAAAATATGATTTCAGAAAGGAGCGTGTAGCAATACATGCGATATGCGTATGATCCTGATGAACTGGAACAGAAACAGCGGCAGAGCGTAACGGAAAAGCCGGAAACAGATCAGGAAAATTGTGAAGATCCGGAGATTGATCCCAAAAATCCATTCCGGAATGAAACAGAATTTCAGGCTTATAATTCTGATTATGGAGAAATCGTTCCGCAGATCCGTATGAAAGGCTGTAAGATTCCATTATTTCCGAATGATCGGGAAAAAAAACGGATTCATCGTTATGAAAATATTGTAGGAGGATTCCTACTTCTGCATCTGGTACTGATGAATGTGCTGGCACTGGTGCTGATGGGGGGCTTTTCTTGGCTGCAAGGTGTCGTTGACAGTGCAATGTCCGGCGGTGAGCTTCCTGTAAATTACAGTGAACTGGCATGGAATTATTTTGAAAATTCTTCGGCATATATTGCAATCACAATGCTTTCCATTGCAGGGTGCAGTATTCTGGTGACATGGTTTGGATGCCGGATGACAAAGATCCCGGTATCAAATTTATTTCAGACAAAAGAGTTCCACGCCGGTCATGCATTGATTTACATCGCTATTGCATTATGCATCCAGACCATCACAGGCTATGCGGCGGCAGGCATTACCGAATTGCTGGAGGGAGTGGGGATTACTGCATTTGAGCCGGATCTCAGTCCATCAAAAGAAGTAAAAACAGTCCTGATTTCGTTCATTTACAGTGTGATTGTTGCACCGATCACAGAGGAATTACTGGTTCGTGGCTTTGTTATGAAAAATCTGAGCCGTGTCAGTCAGCATTTTGGGATCATCATGAGTGCATTTTTCTTTGGGGTATGGCATGAGAATATCGCACAGTTTGTGCTTGCATTCTGTGCAGGATGCTTTTTCGGCTATATTACGGTTAAGCATAATTCCCTGATTCCCTCGATCATTGCACATATGGCAGTGAATCTCTGTGCAGAAATTTTCAGTGTCTGTGGAGTCTATGACTGGGATCTGGCAGGGAATCTCATGAATATGGTTTATACAATTCTGGTCATTGCAGGATTGATTTTGCTGATCCGGATGCTGATTACAGAACGTTTTCCAAGTACAACACCGGAACAGGCGGAACGTGGCGGAAGATTATCCCTGACAAGTCCGTTGCTGATGATCGTGATGATTTGTCATATCGGATCTTCGATTTATTATATTTTATTAGAATCTATGTAATCATAAAAATCTGTGCAGGAATGATAATATCCTTGCACAGATTTTTTGTTAATATTATTTTATTTCTTCGATTGCCTGCTGAATAGAAGTAATAATTTCTTCGGAATGCCATGTGCAGGTTTCACGATCCAGCAAGCCGTAAGATCCCTCACCGTCAAATACGTTGTTATCCCAGACACCACAGGGAATGCCTCGTTTTGCGGCTTCTGTAATGTAATAATAATAATATTCTGCCCGGTCTTCCGGATTGCTTTTATTTTCTGCACCAAATTCCCCAATGATTACCGGAATCCCCTGGTCTATGAATGTTTCTTTCAGATAATCAAACTGGGCATTTAATTCTTCCTTGGAAGCATCATCAAATTCTGTTACATCCTGATATTCATAAGTCGTGAATTGCCATGGTGCGTAGCTGTGAATCGAAACAATCAGATTATCATCATCCGGGATTTCCAGAGCTTCCACTGCCGTTTTTTCAATGGATGCCGCATGTGTCGTGATAATCAGTGTTCTCATGGGATTGTTGCCGCCGGAATTTCGGATTGTTTCTACAAATTCTTCCAGCAGATGATTGATGACTTCGTGTTCTTCTGGTGTGCCGCCTTTCCATTCGTTAGGACTGTCAATTACTCTCGGTTCGTTGAGTCCCTCAAACATTAAGGTTGTGTCATAATTTTCAAATCGGTCTGCAATTTGCTGCCAGATTTTAATATATTTCTGTGTGATGGCTTCTTCATCTGCATATGTCGGATTCAGCCAGGTATAATCATCATGATGCATATTCAGGATCGTATATAAATGATTATCCATTGCATAGTCAACTACCTGCTGCACACGATTCAGCCAGATGGAATCAATATTGCCCTCATCATCAATATGATCCGTCCAGGAGACAGGAATCCGGATGGTATTAAATCCGGCAGCTTTGACAGTATCAATCATTTTTTTAGAAGTCTTCGGGTTACCCCATGCTGTTTCAAATTCTGCGACAGACCAGGTCACATCATAGCAGTCCAGTGTATTGCCCAGACTCCAGATAGTTGTCATATTATCAATAATTTTTTGGGCATCCTCATTCTGATGCATTACTTGAATATCAATATCATCCGGGAGACGATTCTTGTCCAGTTTGCCTTTTTTGCCATAACTGTATTTCATTGTGATGGAATCCAGTGTAATTAGATCCGATTCACTCCAGAAATAGCTAAATTCTGCCTCTGCATTTTTGGGAATGCTTTCTTTGACATCCTCTGGAATGATCCAGGTCAGGCTCAAATGATTCTGGTCTGAAAATTTCGCCACGGTCGGACTTTCGTACCAGTCATTCTTGAGCTGAATGCCGAAACCGCAGTTGAATTTGTTGAATACCTTATCGGAACTGATCTCAAATGTGATCGCCTGTGGTGTATAGCCATCGTCCAGATAGTCCGACAGAGGGATTTTTGCTGTTTTTGCAGAATCCGACTGGTAATTGAGCTGCTGTGCTACTGGAATCTCCACAGTTTCATCCACTGGAATTTTGGTTGTCCGGGTATAATTACAGGTGACATATTTCAGATCCAATTCCATGACATCGCTCCACCAGTAACCAATCTGTACTGTGCCGCTGGCATCAATATCATTCTGGATTTCTGCTGGTACATCCCATGTGATCTTGATATATTTGCCGTCTGCGGCAACGCTGAAATCCGCAGATTGATACCAGTGATCGTTGGTAGCGGCGGCACAGTCATCATTGACAGATATGCCGCATCCGCCCTGGTATGTTCCGATATTACCATTTGCTTCAAATTCAAAAATAAACGATTGCACAGAATCGCCAGGTTCAATAAAACCGCTTAACTGTATCGGATAATTCTTATTTGTTTCATGATTGAGCTTGACACCGGAAAATGCCTGCTGTGTGCCGAGCTGTGTTGTAATGCTTTCTATGGGACTGACATGTTCTGTGACAGGTTCTGTTTCCGGTTCGGTTGTTTTCTGCGTAAGTTTTTCAGGACTTTTGGAATCCTGATCCGGTTCAGAATCCGGTGCAGGATTCTGTGCTTCTGTTTCGAGGCTTTCCTGCTGATCTGAATTTTCCTGCACATCGTCTTTGGATGAACATCCTGTAAAATTGGCACATCCTAAAGCGATTACTGCAAGCACTGCAATGATACGAGCTGAAAGATGCTTTTTCTTCATAGAAATTTTCCTCCTTGATAAAATAAATCAGTGTAAAATCATAAATTAACTCTATTATAGCATAGTTTCTTGTTTTTTTCCAGATGATTTTCAGAAATATCTGCAGGAAAACAATTTTTTAGAAAACTGCATAAAAATCAGACTGTTAATTTATACAAAATGCAGAATTTTTCAAAAAGTATATTTTTTTCAAAAAACATAGTGATTTTTTGTAGAATCTATGCTATAATGGCTATAAAGTCTATTTTTTCAGGTCTTTACAT
>CAMWOX010000087.1 GCA_947175975.1 uncultured Ruminococcus sp. | reverse complement strand
TTGACTCTGCGACAGCGCATACGATAAACATTTTTCTTGTAACATCACCAGAACCCTCCTGCTGTCTGCCGATCTCCTCGCAGGCTTTGACGACAGCATAGCCCTCACCGATACCAGGACCAATACCGGCAACCATTGCCGTACCTGCACCCAACGCAGATGCACCCAACACAATTGCTCTTGCAATCAACTCATTGTTTTCCATAAGTAAATCCTCCAAACTTATTTTTTTTGTTATTTATGCCTCAGCATTGCCGTCTGCATTTGAAATATAGACCATGGTCAACATAATAAAAATAAATGCCTGCATGAATCCGCTGAATAGATCAAAATACAATGACAGCACTGCGGGGATACCGATTGTGAATAATGCAATGCCGATCTTTTTAGTAATTGCCGACAATGCAAAATATAATAAACTCGTGATAACCATGCCGCTGACGATATTGCCGAAATGACGGAGACTCATGGAAACTGGCGTTGCAACTTCGCTCAGGATATTCATAGGCAGCATAACCGGAACAGGTTCTGCGTAGCCTTTGAGATAACCGCCGAAACCGTGTGTTCTGATATTCGTTCCATGGATCATCACAAATGTAATCAATGCCCAGGTAAGCGGCACATTGAAATCCGCCGTCACGCTCCGGAGACCGAGCATACTGATCAGACTTCCCAGAATAGAGAATGTGAACAATGCACCGATATAGGGTGCAAGTTTCCGCCAATGCTTCCCCATAGTATCATCCACAAGCCCGTAGATTGCCTGGACAGCCCATTCTGCCACAACCTGCTTTTTCGAAATATTTTTCGTTTTCATATCGCTTGTGAGCCAAAGCAATAACAATACAACACCCAGAATAATTATCCAGCTGAGTACGATTGTTTCCGTGAGATTGATCGTAATCCCGAACAGCTCAAACGAAGCAATCAGCTTTGGACCACTGACATCAATCCCATCCGGAGAACCTCTTAAAAAATCACTGATCTGCAAAAAACTCACTTTCCTTTCGAATGATTATGAAATTGGTAAAATACACCGAAAATCAATTTCGGGTAAAGAAACGGCAGAACTGCTGTGAGCGTACTCACATAGGCTGAAAATAAGCTGATCATAATCACAACGGATGCCACCAGGCAACGGATCAGATAACCAGCCCAGTGTTTCGTTTTGCCAAAACGGACTGCATTGAGAATGGTTCTTCTTAGCAGAAACAGATTCAGGAGCATCCCGGAGCTGCCGAGAAGCAGACCTGAAATCACATCAATCTGGAATTTCACGAAAAACAGCGAAATGATCCAGAAAATCAAATCCAGGATCACCGTGCAGACCACAGCAAATTTCAATTCCCGGTACAGATTCTCCTGCATAAGCAGTGTCCCTCCTGATGATTTCAAAAAACTGTCTCCTGGTCATGATTATAAATCAAAATCCAGGAAAAGTCAAGCACTATTTCCAATTTTCTTATTATTCCAGAAAATTTTTCCGGATTGCCTTACAAAAAAAGCTGACTGTATCATCCCTACAGCCAGCTCCCATTACATGATTTCCAATTTCAATAGCTATTATAGCATAGTTTTCCGATCTTGTCAAGTAGTTTGTGAAATATTTTTCAGATTTCCAGTTTGCCTTTTCTCTTGAGATACAGCATACTGTCACGGATTTCTCCGACAGCAGGTGTCAATGCCTGAATCACATATTTTTGATCATAGTCCAGATCCGGCAGATCAAATACTTCCTGAATCAGCTGTAATTTGCCGCCCTCTTCACCATCTGTGACAAGAGTGCTGTAAAAATGCGGATTCGGTATCATTGCACCATTACGGAGCAGAGCCACTTCTGCACGTCTTTCCTCCGGAGCATGTTCCAGAACCAGTGTGCCATCTTCATCTTGTGTGACATGAACATAACGAGTACCAGCTTGTTTCTGGATATTCTCAACACTGGATGCAATCTGTAAGTAAACTGCTCCGGTATTCTCACGCTTGGCACTGATCTTACTTTTATACTCTTCTATACGCTCTTTGAGCTTTTTATTTTCCGTCTGCAAGATCGAGAACTGTTGTTCCTTAAGTCGCAAATCTTCCTGTAATGTTTCCTGCTGCTGACTATGCTCTGTCTGCATCTGTGCATTTTGATCTGCAAGAGATTCCAGTTCAGACCGGAGATCCTGATTTTCCTCACGCAGTTCATCCAGCTGTTCTCTCAGTTGCTCAGATTGTTCACTTTCTGAAATGGTAACCTGCATCTCAGAAATCTCTGTCCGGAGCTGTTCATTCTGATGCAGTGCCTTTACCAGTTCAGAATGCAGTTCCTGATTTTCTTCATGCAGTTCATTCAGTTGTTCTCTCAGTTCGCCCGACCGTTCCTGTTCCGAGATTGTAACCTGCATTTTTGAAATTTCTGCCTGGAGTTGTTCATTCTGACGGGATGCCTCTTCCAATTCAGAATGAAGTTCCTGATTTTCATGCACAGCATCCTGGAGAGCTGTCTGTGTATCGGCATTCTGTTTCTCAGAAATTGCTAATTTTTCTTGCAATGCCTGACTGCTCTGCTGTTTCTGTTCTGTCTGATGGGAGAGTTCCAACCGGAAATCCTCCACCTGCTGCATAGCATCTTCAAACTGTTCCTGCAAATTTTTATTTTCCTGCGAGATTATTGTTTTCTCTTCATGCAGACGTTTTAATTCTTCCTCAGCAGACTGCATTTTAAATTCTGCATCTGCAAGCTTCTGCTGGAGAGCCTGTGTTTCTTCTGTATCTTTCTTCAATTGACTGGAAAGTTCGATCCGCAGATTATTCTCGTTTGTGGTGACATCTGCCAGCTGTTCTTGCAGATCTGCATTTTTCTTAGCATAATCCGCAAGTGTCCGTTCTGTTTTTTCCAGTTTTTCCTGCAAAATAATATATTCTGCATCCTGCATGGGATTCTGAATGGCATTCTGCTTTGCTCGTGCAAGCTCTTCCCGGAGCTGTAAAACTTGTCCGGCAGCCAATTTGAGCTTTTCAAGATATTCCTGATTCTGGGTTTCGCAAGCCTCCAGATCACGGCGCAGCTCTTCATATGCCTGCTGTTTCGATGCAGAATCTTGTGAATATCCGGAATACGCTTCCTGCAAACTCTGCAACTCTGTCTGCAAATTTCGGATTTCTCTTGCAGAACGTTCCAGTTTTTCCCTGAGAGAATCGTTCTCAGCACTGGAATCTTCCTGTTGCTGCCGCATCCGGGCAAGTTCTTCCTGGGATTCTTCCCATTTCTGTTTTTCATCCTGCAAAGCGGATTCCAATGCTGCTTGCATCGCAGACAATTCTGAAGATAATTCTGATTTCTGATCAGCAAGTCTTTCAAATTCTTCCTGGAGTGTCTCCAGTTCCTGCACAACCTGATCATATTCTTCCACTGGAACAGTGCTTTCGAGTTCTTCTTGAAGCTGCTGTTTCTGCTGAGAAGTCATTTCCTGTTCGATCCGGATTTTTTCAAGATGCTGTGTTGCATCCAGCAATCTTTCCTGATAATCATGATTCTGTTTCTGGGATTCTTCCAGTTCAGAACGCAGTACATCCTCAGACTGTGCAGAGCTCTTGATGACAGCCATTTCCGCACGGAGTTTTTCAACCTGCCGGGCGGCTTCAATCAATTTTACACGGAACTGGGAGTTCTGCTCTGCAAGTGCCTCCAGTTCTGCACGAGTTTCTTCATCAGAATCGGCATATTCTTTTGCATCTGCAAGTTCTGCACGGAGTTCTTTCACCTGCTTAGCAGCTTCGGCGAGCTTGGCACGGAATATTTCATTCTGTTCTGTCACTTCCTGCAACTGTGCAGACAATTCCTGCAATTCCTGTGCATTTTCCGGATTTTCAGAACCGGATTCCGGTAATTCCGTGTGATCTTCTTTATGATCCACAAGACCGATTTCAAGCCTTTTGCACTCCGCCTTTGCAGAAGCAAGATGATCCTGGAGCTGTTTTTTCTCCAGCCGGAGCTTACCGCAACTGTGTTCAAGCCTGTCAATGCGATCCTGCATTTCCCGACGTTCTGAATCTTCAAAAACATCCTGTACGGGCAGCTGTTCCTGAACGGGAACATCATTCTGGAAATCTTCCAGCTGCTGATATACTTTCTTGTATTTTTTCTGTAAAGACTGATATTTTTCTTTCAGTGCCGCAAGTTCTGCAACAGCGGCATTCTGGAGATCGCTTTCATAGCTTTGTTGTACAGGCATACCTGCAATATTTTCTTTGCTGCGTTTGAGCTGTAATTCCAGTTCAGCATTCTGTTGTTCAAGTTCGGCGATTCTTTCTTTTTCTTTTTCTGCATTTTCTTTGACAGACTGAACAAATCTCTGGTTTGCCTGAACGCTCATCAACAGAAATCCGATCACAACCATAAGTAATGCAACGACAATAATCAAAAAAACTTCCAAAATATGACTCCTTACTAACTGCTAACTGATTTTATGATACAGCAGGCTGTAATGTAATATTTCCCTTTTCTTCAAGCTGAACTTCACCGTCTACTGTTGTGACTTTTGCAGGTTCAATCGATTCCAGACTATACCGGATCTGCCAGTCATCCTGAAGACCACTGATCTCAAATAAAGACCGAAGCGGTCTGACACTGCTGAGTGTTTCCTGACCGGACAGAAAACCCTTATAAAAATGTGGATTCGGATATGCAAAATCTCCGATGACAACAATCGGCGCACCCTGTGCTGGCATTTCACGCAGTTCAACACTCACACCCATCAGCAGAACACTCAGGAATTTTGCATCCTCATGCTGCTCTACTTCTTCAACAGAAGTAGAAAGCTGGAATGCCTCTGCCGAGCGGAGTTCCGGTGCGTCTGGCACATCTGGAACAATTCCAGTATCCGCAGACACGGAAGCCACAACAGAACTGGTATCTGTTCCGAGCTGATTTTTGAGTTTTGCAATCTCCTGCTGTAATGCCTCCATATCCAGCTTGAATCTTTCTTCCTGCATCATTTTTTGCTGAATCAGCTGTTCTTTTTCAATCCGGAGAGCATCCATCTGCTGCTGCATCTCATCATAGTTAATACCCATTTTCTCGAACTGTTCCTGAATGGTCGGTGTATCAGCCTTTTTCGACTCTCTTGCTTTTTCGAGATCATCATTCTGTTTTTGCAGCCATTTATTCTTAGCAATCAGCTCATTGCATTTTTTCTGGAGCATGACAGATTCCCTGCTCTTCTCTTCCATCTGCGTGAGCTGTTCTTTGAGCTGTTTGTTGACATTTTTCAGTTCATCTACCTGATCTTCCAGACCTTCTTTTTCTTCGATCAGTTCTTCCAGCTCTTCATCAAGATCATCATCATCAGAACGCATCCGGCGGGAAGAACTGTTCTCCTGGATATGTTCCATCTGTTCTTTGAGCAGCTGATTCTCACTTCTGAGATTATCTACTTCTTTGAGCAATTTTTCGTTCTTTTCATGCAAAGCCTTGTTGACTTTGTTTTGTTCCGGCTGTTTCTGCTGCAATTCTTCAAGCTGCATTTTCAGCTGATGATTTTCTGCATTCAGATCATCCACTTCAACCGCCAGTTTCTCTTGTGCCTCACTGGATGCATTCTGCGTCCGAACAGTCTCGATCTCAGATTGCAGCGTCGTAATTTCTTTCTGCAAATCGTCATTTTTCTGCTGTAATTCCTGATTATTCCGGCTCAGCTCCTGCTGTTCCGCAAGCATTTTCTGGAGTGCCTCGTCATTTGCACCCTGTTTGAAAGCATCAAGCTGTTCTTGCATCTTAGCTTTTTCCTGTCTCAGACACTCTGCTTCTTCCTTGAGTTTATCCTGCTGTACAGTGTCCTTTTCCAGCGTTAATTTCTGATCTGTATAAGCCTGATACCATCTGTAAGTCTTTGCTTTTTCGTTCTGGAGTTCCGCAGCATTGGCATTGATACTTTTCTGCATTTCAGCCATTTTGAGTTCACACTGCTTAACATGCTTTTCATACGTACTGGTCAGATTCTTCCAAGTCTGCAATTCACCATAATAATCCCTGGATTTATTGCTTTCCTTGAACTGGTCTGTATAAAGCTTCACGAGTACATTATACTGTCCTTTTCTGTCCTGTTTTTCCATGATTCCGAGACACTGTGCCGCCATAGAGTGAATCCGGTTGATTTGATCCTGTGTCAGTTCCATAGTAAAATCCTTTCTTTCTATTGCGTAAGCCTGCCGCAATAATATATATCATAATCTATTTCCGCTGTCGTATGCACAGCAAATGCCAAAAAAACAATTACACAGCCTGGGAGAGTTTACAAAATGCTTTTGTAAAACTAAGCCGCAAGCTGTGCAACAGCATTTTTCTTGATACTCTCAGATAATCCGGATCGCCACTTTTTTCAAAGCAATTCCTAAAACAAGTATAGCACATTCCAATAAATTTGTCAATCTTTTTTTAGATTCCGATACGGATTTGTGAAATTTCACAAGTCAGATTCTGAAAAATTGTTATTTCTGATATTTGTCTGATTCTAGATCAGAAATTTTGAGCAGATCCAGTGCCTTTTTCTGTTTTCTCTGAATCGTACGTCTGGAAAAAAACATTTCCCGGGCGATCTGATCCAGACTTTGATGTACCAGATATTTTCTCTCCAGAATTGACCGAAGCTGCATATCCGGGATTTCAGAAATCCTTTCTGCGATTTCTTCCCGGATCTGTACAAGCGACTCCAACACCTGTTTTCTTTGCTGACACAGATTTTCCAGATGATTCCGGATGCCTTCGCAATCTTCACTGTTACCCAGTTCTTCGAGCAATTTCTGATCTTGTTTCTGCACACATTCCAAAGCATAGATTAAATCCTCTGCATGTCTGGCACGATTTAAAAAATTAATTTTTTCCTGATATGATTTTGTCACGATTTTCTAAA
>CAMWOX010000086.1 GCA_947175975.1 uncultured Ruminococcus sp. | reverse complement strand
GAATTGTGCGAATGCGAAGTCTGCATGGTCGGTGTTGGGCCTGACCGTGATCAGATGATTGAAAGATAATTAAAATATGCTGAGGTGAAGACAATGCCGGATCTGAATGATCTGCTCGGCGAAGAGCCGGAAGTCTGGACAGGGAATGAACAGAAGCGGGGCGCACCCAAGATAGACGCTGCTGATCTGATGGGACTTCTTGGCGATGAACCTGAAGTTTGGAACGGAAATGAACAAAAAAGAGGCGCACCTGTACTGGCAGAGCAGGTTCTGCTTGATGATCCGGCACAGAGCTGGCAGCAACAGGAATCCAAGCCGGATGCTTCTGTATTGCAGGCGGCGGCGGAAGATCTGCTCGGCGGTGATACTGCTGCAAATTATGATGCTGCTGAGGAATTTTGCCGGAAACTCCAGTTTGATGAAAATCTGAAAAAAGCGTTTGCCACACTTGACCCGGAAAAACAGATGCAAGTCGTGAAAATGCGTGCAGATGCGCTCGGTATTCCTGCACCTATGATTCCCAATGAGATGCGCCCTAAGGGAAATGCACAGCAGGATGTGCCTGCGCAGGAAGTCATGCTGGAAGAAGCACCCAAACAGGAAGAATATGTTCCGAAATTTAAAGATGAAGATTTGGAACGTGCCAAGGCAGAGGCACAGAAACCAAAGAAATACACACCGCCTCAGACAGAACTTACCGAAGAACAGAAACAGGAAAGCCGTCGGCTGATGGCACAGCTAAGGGAAGAACGGGAACGGGATCAGGCAAAAAAAGGATTCCGGCAGCTGATTCTTCTGACGATTATTGGTATAGTTGGTGCAGTGGCATTCTGTCTGTTTTTCTCCGATATGTTCGGGCTTGGCAACAAGATGGAAGAAGCCGGGGGATTTGCACAGAAAGTGAAATCTATTGCAGGCTATGTCGGAGCTGGTCTGGGCATCGGATCGCTTCTGCTGGTAGCACCAATTCCGGCTTTCAAGGGGTTATGTAAATTCCTGGATATTCTGGGATTTATTCTGATGCTCTTTCCGGGAATCCCATTGCTCATGCAGACTGAGGGAAATGGTGTGATCAATGGTGTGCTGTATTCTGTGGCAATTCTGGCATGTATCGTTGGTGTTGTCATTCTTACCACAAGCGATAATATCCGGATGTATAATAAATATGGTAATTCTTAAATATAATGATTTGCTCCGGAATGATGATGCATTCCGGAGCAGATTTTTTGTGAATTATAATTTTAAGATAATTTCTTGCAGATCTTTGCCGGAAAGATCACTGATTTTTTGCATTTCCTGCCAGTCTCTCGCAGGTGTATGCGGATCATGTACGGCAATTGTAAAAAATCCTGCCTGTTTTGCTGTCTGAATGCAGTGCAGCGAATCTTCCAGAATGCAAGTATGTCCCGGATCACTGCCGAGCTTGTCGCAGGCGGCAAGGAACATATCCGGATTTTTCTTACAGGAGGGAATGTCTTCTGCCGTAAGAATAAACTGCATTCTGTCCAGAATACCGAGTCTTGCCAGAACAGCTTTGGCAGAGCTTTTGTAAGTTGCTGTGGCAATGCCATAGGGGATGTGTTTCTGATCCAGGAAGTCTAGAAATTCCATGAGATACGGCTTGGCCTGAATGATATTCTGATAATATCCAGCGGCGAGCGTTTCGATCCTCTGAATAATTTCAGATTCTGTGAGGGAAATTTTAAAATGCTGGATGAAATAGGCAGCCCATTCTTGCATGGTCATCTTGTTGACTTGATCGGAAAGACCTGCCGGCGGTGTGAGACCGTGTTCAGCAAAGAATTTCTGGTCGATCTCGTGCCAGATGCCCATAGAGTCTATCAAAGTTCCGTCCATGTCCAGAATAAATGCGTTTATCTGTTTTAGAATATGCATGATTGAAATATCTCTCTTTCTGAAATAATTTTAATTGTTTCTATTCGCAGATCAGCAGTAATACACCAAGACAAGCAAAAAATGCTGTATATCATTGACGAAATAACAATCCAAGATAAAATCATATAGCAAGCTCCTTGATCGGATATGTAAATTCCTGTTCAGCGGATGTGATTTTTTTGTGTGCTAATCCGTAGATCTGTGCCGCCCGGTTTTCAATCTGTGCAAATCGTTTTGCATCTGGACTCTGTGCAGAAAGTTTTGTCAGAGAAGTTCCCAATGGGATTTTGCTTGTTTTTTTCAGAATTTTTAATAATTCGCTGCCTTTCTGATTAAATGCCAGAATCCGGGCATATGGCTGATTTTCCCGGAAATATGCCTGTTCCTGCCGTGTCAAATGCAGCATTGCATAAATCAAAATTCTTCGGATTCTTGCCATTGTGAAGCATTTGGTTTTTACACTTCTCAGAAATTCTTCCAGGCTATTGGTATTTTGATATTTCAGGAAACGTTTTGCCAGTGGTGGTGTCATGTCAGGGAGACTCAGCAATTCTGATTCTGTAATGATCCGGAGTCTGTACAGAATCGCAGATTCCAGAAATTCCAGGGAGGCAAACTGATTTTCCTGTAGTCTGCGTTCCAGTAGTTCTTGTGTGAATTTCGGGATATAAGAATTAATTTGATTAGAATGATTTTGCAGAATTTTTTCCCGGAGATAGCTTGCACTGGCAAAATATGTGCCAGGGATCTTACTGTCATGATCGACCTGTTCTCTGGGGATCGTGAAAATTTCCCAGTCTGCATGTAATTTCTGCATTGCCTGGAGGTATTCAACGGCGAGCAGATTATTGGCATCTCTGAGTAAAATGGCTTGTTCCAGATTGTGGATTCTGCATAATTCTGCAACAGATGCTGGATACGATTTTCCGGATTTTAGAAATTTTCTTAATTCTTCCCTGTGGGAGTCCAGAATCAGATTGCTATTTTTTACAAGCTGAATTAATTCTTCTGGATTATTCACACTGCTTCCGAAAGAAAGTGTTGTGATCAGATTTAAATTCTTAAGTAATCTGACTGCACCAGATGCATAGATTTCCGCCGGCGCACAGGAATAAATCACAGGCAGTTCCAGCACTAGGTCTGCACCTGCTCTAACTGCCAGTTCTGCACGGTCAAATTTGCTTAGTAATGCCACATCGCCACGCTGTACAAAATGATCACTCATCACTGCGATAATAGCGTCTGCACCATGCTTTTTAGTTTCCTGGATATGATATAGATGACCATTGTGCAAAGGATTGTATTCACAGATGATTCCTGCAATTTTGGAATTTAGATTCAAGGAAAATCACTTCTTTCTTTCTGGAAAATAAACAAAAAAATTTTCATTTTTTTGAAAAAAAGACTTGCTTTTTTCTGAAAATGGTATATAATTAGAGATAGAGTGCTTGGAAAAAGCATTTTTCAGATCCAAAAAATTAAAAACTGGAAAGGAAAGAAATTTATGTTGATTTTAGTAGTGAATGCCGGCAGTTCTTCTCTGAAATATCAGCTGTTGGATATGAATGATGAGAGTGTTCTGGCAAAGGGCAACTGTGACCGAATCGGAATTGATGGTCATGTGTCACACAAGACTTCTGACGGAAGAGAATATGTTGCAGACTGTGATTTCCCGACACATACAGAGGCTTTCATGAAACTTGTGGAAGTCCTGACAACAGGCGATGCGGCTGTGATCAAAGATATGAGTGAGATTGCCGCAGTTGGTCATAGAATCGTACAGGGTGCAGAAATCTTCTCTGAGACAACACTTGTCACAGATGAGATCATTGATAAGATTGATGAACTGAGAGAACTTGCTCCGGTACATAATCATGCTCATGCACTGGCACTTCGTGCTTGCAAGAAAGTAATGCCGGAATCTGTTCCGCAGGCGGCTGTATTTGATACCGCTTTCCATCAGACAATGCCTGAAAAGGCTTTTATGTATGGTCTGCCTTATGAAGACTATGAGAATCTGCATGTCAGAAAATATGGTTTCCATGGTACTTCTCACAGATTTGTATCTGCTGCACTTGCTAAGGCAATGGGAAAAGATGCAAAGGATCTCAAGATTGTTTCCTGTCATCTGGGCAACGGTTCCTCTATCACGGCAATTGATGGCGGCAAATCTGTTGATACCACAATGGGCTTCACACCCTTGGACGGTGTCCTTATGGGAACAAGAACTGGTGCATTGGATCCATCCGCTGTTACTTTCGTGATGGAAAAGCATGGTTTCACACCTGCTGAAATGTCAGATTACATGAATAAGAAGTCCGGTTTCCTAGGCGTTTCTGGTGTTGGTTCTGATAACCGTGATGTAACGGCTGCTGCGGATCAGGGCAATGCAAGAGCGGCACTCTCAAAAGAGATGCTTTGTTATCAGATCAAGAAATATATTGGTGCGTATGCCGCAGCTATGAATGGTCTGGATGCTGTGTTATTCACAGGCGGTATCGGCGAGAATGCACCTGATATGCGTGAGTCTGTCTGCTCCGATATGGATATACTGGGCATTAAGATTGACACAATTGCAAATGCAGGTGTACGGGGCAAACTCTGCAAAATATCTCAGTCTGATTCTAAAGTAGAAGTCTGGGTTGTACCAACAAATGAAGAGTTGTTAATCGCAAGAGATACGCTTGCATTGATTTCTAAGTAATTATAGTATTATTATAGCATAATTTTTCAGTAATTGCAAGAGCAGGACAGAAAAATCAATCTTCTGTCCTGTTTTTTCTAATATCTGAGATGGGGGTTTCTATGAAACATGTAGAAATTTTTACAGATGGTGCTTGCAGTGGTAATCCCGGTGCAGGCGGTTGGGGTGCTGTCCTGCGTTATGGTACACATGAGAAGGAACTTTCGGGTGGTGCGGCAGATACAACAAATAACCGCATGGAGCTGACGGCTGTCCTTGAGGCACTGAATGCGTTGAAAGAGCCTTGTTCAGTGGATCTTACAACAGACAGTAAGTATATTGTTGACAGCGTTACAAAAAAATGGGTCTATGGTTGGAGATCCCGCAATTGGGTCAAATCCGATGGCAAACCGGCATTGAATGCGGATTTGTGGGAAAAATTATTAGTTTTACTGGATCGTCACCAGGTTCATTTTATCTGGGTCAAAGGACATGCGGGACATCCCGAAAATGAACGCTGTGACCAACTTGCTGTACTCCAGAGTAAAAAATATCAAACAAAGTGATATACTTCTCAGCCTAAAGAAGTGAGATCTTCCTGCTAAGAATAACAGCACAGGACGTTGTCCTGTGCTGTTTTGTGAATCTGAAACTGCGAAATTTACATCCGGCTATTGACTTTTCTGGGCTTTTCGTGTAAAATATAATAAAAACAGATTCTCGGAAAGGAGTGCTGTAAATGGGATTCATTCGTGCGGCGGCTACTGCTGTCAGCGGTTCTCTTGCTGGTCAATGGCTGGATTATATTGTTTCCGGCAGAATGGATAATAATATTCTCATGACAAGAGGTGTCCGTGTTGTCAAAACGAAAAACGGCAACGAGTACACTCCGATTCATACGATTACAAACGGCTCAAAAATTATGATCGCACCGAATCAGCTCATGATCCTGTGTGATGGCGGTCAGATTGTGGATTACTGTGCGTCTGAGGGTTACTATGAAGTATATCTTTCTACTGCACCGTCTATGTTCAATGGTGAGTTGAGTTCTGCCGTCAGGGAGACGTTTCATAGAATCAGATATGGCGGTCAGCCATCTGCCAGTCAGGAAGTGTATTTTATTAATTTGCAGGAAATCAAGAATCTGAAATTTGGTACAAGAAATCCTTTGCAGTATTTTGATAATTTCTATCATGCAGAATTGTTTGTCAGGTGTCATGGGACATATTCTATCAAGATTACAGATCCCTTGAAATTCTTTGAGGAGGTCGTTCCCCGCAATGCCAGTTATGTAAGTACACAGGTATTGTCTGATCAGTATCTGGAAGAGTTTTTAATGGCACTTCAAAGTGCGGTCAGCATTATGTCTCAGGATGGTGTGAGAATTTCAAATCTGGGCGCACGGAGTATGGATATTATCAGCTATCTGGATCGGCAGCTGGATACCATCTGGAAAGAACAGCGTGGTATTGAGTTAATTTCTGTTGGGATCGGCAATATTTCTTATGATGAGGAAAGTCGTCAGCTGATAAATATCCGGAGCAGAAATGCAATGCTGAATCCTGATCCGAATTTTCATTCTGATCTGCCACAGCGAGGTAATTCTGTGCAATTGCAGAAATCCTGGGCTTGTCAATGCGGATCAGAGAATTATGGCAATTTCTGTGCTGTCTGTGGCAGGGCAAAACCGGATGCTTCCCAGTGTTGGGTGTGCGGCTGTGGATTAACGAATACAGGGAATTTCTGCACAAAATGTGGTAAGAGAAGATTTTCTTAATGAACAAACAGAAAGGATGATGTTTTATGGATTCTCCTGAGAGTGTTCAGTATAAATGTCCCAATTGTAGCGGTGATCTGCGATTCCATCCCAATAAGCAAGGATTTGTCTGTGAATACTGCGACAGTTTTTTCACGCCTGCGGAATGTCAGCAGGCAAATGCCGAAATGGCAAAGCAAGCACAGGAACAAGCACCAGCACAGGATGCTTTTGCAGAAGAAAATCAGTTATTTATCTGTCAGAGCTGTGGTGCAGAACTGATCACGGATTCTGATACATCTGCGACAGAATGTGTCTATTGTCATAATCCCGTGATTCTGAAAGGCAGATTGTCCGGTGAATACAGACCGTCAAAAATAATTCCATTCAAGATTGACAAAGAAAAGGCAACAGAGATTTTCCGGAACTGGTGCAGCAAAAGAAAATTCCTGCCGAAAGATTTTACTTCCGAAAGTCAGCTGGTGCATCTGCATGGAGTTTATGTGCCATTCTGGGTAGCAGACTGCCATGTGCATGGAATTATGCATGCAGAGTGCCTCAGAGTAAAGAATTGGAGCTGTGGAGATT
>CAMWOX010000085.1 GCA_947175975.1 uncultured Ruminococcus sp. | reverse complement strand
ATGATTTTCAGACCGTTATCATTTCAGATCGAAAGGTTGCTTACAATAAATTTAAGGAAGTGATTAACTATATAAAAAAGGGTTATACTATAGCTACTTAGTGAGATTGAAGGAGGTGTTGTATATGATATACGAAATTAAACAAGTCAAGAATGTTGATTTTTCAGCTATAGTCTATGCAATATCATATGAAAATCCACTTCAAGACATAGACAGTATTTCTCATGAGTTGTCTTCTATGTTTTGTTCGTCCTGTAATGTTCTATTTGATTTACTTTTATCAAATGGGGATGAATTTAATCGCTTTGTTATGGGTCGCTTTGAAGAAAATAAAATAAACTACGATTCGTTAAGAATTATCACTATTGAAGATTCAAATTTAAAGAAACAAATTAACAGTTATTATCGAGGTAAGTATAGCTATTTAAAAAATAGTGTGCTTAGTTTGCGTCAGATGACACTGTTTTCAAAATAATAAGATAAAGCACTTCTTCGGAAGTGCTTTTTTCATGTACAAACATGGATAGGAGCTGATTTTATGGGTATTTTCAGCGGACTGTTCCGGTCACGGGATAAGCCAAAAGACAGTTATGACAGCCCCTCTTACACTTACTTTTTCGGCAGAAGCAATGCCGGAAAGAGGGTGACAGACAAAACCGCATTACAGCATATTGTTGTTTATGCCTGCGTAAGAGTGCTGTCAGAGGCGATTGCACAGTTGCCTCTCCACGTTTACCAATACACAGACAACGGAAAAGAGCGAGTGCCAAAGCACCCGCTTTACTTTTTGCTGCATGATCAGCCAAATCCGGAAATGACTTCATTTGTATTCAGGGAAACGCTGATGAGTCATCTGCTGATTTACGGAAATGCCTTTGCACAGATTATCCGCAACGGCAGAGGTGATGTGGTTGGACTGTATCCATTGATGCCAGACCGTGTAAAGGTTGACCGTGACGACCGAAACAGACTGATTTATAGTTACAGCCGATACGATGAAGCAAATCCAAACATGAAAGAACAGGGAGAAATTATCCTGCCTGCCGAACAGGTGCTTCACATTCCCGGTTTAGGTTTTGACGGTCTGGTCGGCTATTCACCAATCGCAATGGCAAAGAATGCTCTTGGCATTTCCCTCGCCTGTGAGGAATACGGTGCATCATTCTTTGCAAATGGTGCAAGTCCGTCCGGTGTGCTGGAACATCCAGGTGTGATCAAGAATCCTGAAAAGGTGCGGAATGCTTGGAGGCAAGCCTACGGTGCAGGCAATTCCCACAAGGTAGCAGTCATTGAGGAGGGCATGAAATACACACCGATTTCTATTCCGAATAACGAGGCGCAGTTCCTCGAAACAAGGAAATTTCAGCTGGAAGAAATCGCTCGTCTGTACAGAGTACCTTTGCACTTGATTGGTGATTTGGAACATGCTACTTTCAGCAATATTGAACAGCAGTCACTTGAATTTGTGAAATACACACTTGATCCTTGGATTGTCCGCTGGGAACAGTCCATGCAGAAAGCACTTCTTTCCGATTCAGAAAAAGGCACATATTTTATCAAATTTAATGTGGAAGGTCTGCTCCGTGGCGATTACACAAGCAGAATGCAGGGCTATGCTACAGCAAGACAAAATGGCTGGATGAATGCCAATGACATTAGAGAATTAGAAGACATGAACTTGATTCCAGAAGATCAAGGTGGCGATCTGTATCTAGTGAACGGCTAATTTACGAAACTTGCTGATGCAGGAGCATTCGCAGAAACAAAGGAGAGAAATACCGATGAATAAACGATTTTGGAACTGGGTGAAGAATGAGGACACAGGAGAATCTGAACTGTATCTTGACGGAGCAATCTCCGATGAGACATGGTTTGGTGATGAAATCACGCCTGCTATGTTCAAATCCGAACTCAAAAAACACACAGGCAATGTTACGGTCTGGATTAACAGTCCCGGCGGTGACGTATTTGCCGCAAGTCAGATTTATACCATGCTCCGCAATCATAAGGGTAAAATCACAGTCAAGATTGACGGGCTTGCCGCCTCTGCCGCTTCTGTTGTGGCAATGGCAGGTGACGAAACACTGATCAGTCCGACAGGCATGCTGATGATTCACAATCCCAGTACGATAGCCTGGGGCAATAAAGCGGATATGGAGAAAACCATCGAGCTGCTGGACGAAGTCAAGGAAACGATTCTGAATGCCTATGAGGATAAGACGCATCTGTCCAGAACACGACTTTCTCACCTCATGGACGAGGAAACGTGGTTCAGTGCCAAAAAAGCGAAACAGCTGGGCTTTGTGGACGGCATTCTGTTTTCAGAAAGAAAACTGCTTGATGAAGAAGAACCGGAAGAGGAAGAAAGTGAACCCAAAGAAAATAGACTCCCCTCAATGACTTACTCTCCATCAAAGACGATGAGCAGTTTTCTGCAGAAAGTTTCCGCAAATACAACAACAGGCACACCAGTAGCACAGCTTGAGAAAAGGCTGGAGCTACTAAAATATTGAAATGGAGGAATGATTACGATGACAATTCAGGAACTCAGAGAAAAGAGAGCGAAAGCATGGGACACTGCCCGTGACTTCCTTGACAGCAAAAGGAATGCAAACGGCACTCTCAGCGATGAAGATGCCAAGACTTATGATGCCCTCGAAAAGCAGATTGTTGATCTTGGCAAGGAAATCCAGCGTCTGGAAAGACAGGCTGAAATCGAAGCCGAAATGAACAAACCTACTTCTCAGCCGATTACGGGCAAGCCTAATGATACTAAAGCAGATAAGACACAAACAGGCACAGCCTCTGCGGAATACAGCACAGCTTTCTGGAACAGTATCCGCAACCGTAACTACTATGATGTAAGCAATGCCCTTGAAGTTGGCACGGATTCCGAAGGCGGCTATCTTGTTCCGGATGAGTTCGAGCGTAAGCTCATCGAATCCCTCGAAGAAGAAAACATCTTCCGCAGACTTGCCACTGTCATCAAAACTTCCAATGGTGACCGCAAGATTCCGATTGTAACTTCCAAGGGTGAGGCAAAGTGGCTTGATGAAGAAGAGGCGTATTCTCTCTCCGATGATGCTTTCGGTCAGACCTCTCTTTCTGCATACAAACTCGGCACGGCTATCAAGATTTCCGAAGAACTGCTGAACGATTCCGCATTTGATATGCCCTCTTATATCGCCCGTGAATTTGCAAGGAGGATCGGTGCAAAGGAAGAAGAAGCGTTCTTTGTCGGTGATGGTGCTGGTAAGCCTACAGGCATTTTTGCGGCAACTGGCGGTGCAGAAGACGGTGCGACAACGTCCGGTGCAACAATTACCTTTGATGACGTACAGGAACTGTTCTATTCTCTCAGAAGCCCTTACCGCAAGAAGGCTGTCTGGGTGCTGAATGACAGCACGGTCAAAGCTCTCCGCAAGCTGAAAGACAGCAATGGCAACTACATCTGGCAGCCGTCTGTTTCCGCAGGTATTCCGGACACCATCTTCAACCGTCCTTACCATACATCTTCCTATGTGCCTGAAATCGAGGCTGGTGAGAAGTGCATGGCTTTCGGTGATTTCAGCTATTACTGGATTTCTGATCGTCAGGGCAGAAGTTTCAAGAGACTGAATGAACTGTTTGCAATGAACGGTCAGGTTGGTTTCCTTGCTTCCCAGAGAGTAGACGGCAAACTGATTCTTCCGGAGGCTGTCAAGACACTCACCATTAAAGGAGCGTAATCATGATTAGTCTGGCAGAAGCGAAAAACTACCTGCGAGTTGACCATTGTGAAGATGACAAGCTGATTCAGGAACTTCTGCTGACTGCCAAGAAACTGTGCATGGATGTAGGGCGTATGGATGAAGCGGAGCTTGAAGCGAATGAGGACACCACAAGAACAGCAATGCTGTTCACGGTGTCCTATCTTTATGAAAACCGCAACACAGCCGATTTTCACCGTCTCACGCTGACACTCCGTTCCCTGCTGTTCGCACAGAGGGAGGGCATTATCTGATGGAAATCGGAAAGATGAACCAGAGAATCACCGTCTTGGAACACCACACAAAAGTGGACAGCATTGGAAATCACAAGACACAGTGGGAAGAAGTTTTCTCCTGCTGGGCTTATGTATCTATGCGAAACTCTGTGAACAGCTCCATAGAAAAAACAGAGGCAGGAGTCACCAAGGAAGTGCAGAGCCTTGAGTTTACTATCCGGCAGACAGCGGACACAGTAAATCTGTCAACCACAACACACAGAATTCAATTCAGGGAAATACAGTACGATCTTGTTAGCATTGTCCCAAATTTTACATCACAGGATTACATGAAACTGACTTGCGAAATCAGAAAGGCTGGTGCAAAAGATGCCCTCAATTGACGATTTGGCAGAAAATATCATGAAAGGTTTGCAGGAATACAGTGAACTTGCAGATTCTGCTATGAAGAAAGCAGTCCGCAAAACTGCAACATCTGTCAAAAAAGAAATCTCTGCAAACGCTCCGTCAGATACAGGTGCATATGCTCAAAGCTGGACAACTAAAAAAACAGGTGAAAACAATCATATGCTACAAATGACAGTGCATTCTAAAAATCGCTACCAGATTGCACATCTTCTTGAAAATGGTCATGCCAAGCGTGGCGGTGGTCGTGTAGAAGGAAAACCACATATTGCTCCGGCAGAAAAAAATGGTGAGCTACTGTTGGAATCCCTAATAAAAAAGGAGCTGTCATGACTTACGAAGAAATCAATGAAATGATGATGGAAATTGGACTGCCTTTTGCTTATCATCACTTTGCAGAAGGAGAAAGTCCGAATCCTCCATTCACATTGTTTCTCTCACCGGGTGAAAATACATTCAGTGCAGACAACTTCATGTATCATAGTTTTAAAAAACTTAACATCGAATTGTATACAGATGAAAAATCACCTGATACAGAGAAACAGGTGGAAAGTATTCTCCGCCATTATCACATTTATTACACAAAAACTGAAACCTACATCGAGAGCGAAATGCTCTACGAGGTACTTTACGAAATGGAGGTATGAGCTATGGCTCTCAAAAAGAACAAGGTAAAATTCGGTCTGAACAATGTTCACTATGCAAAGATTACAGCATGGTCTGCTGACGGAAAAACGCCGACATTTGCAACGCCTGTGAGACTTCCGGGTGCTGTTTCCCTTTCCATTGATGCAAATGGCGAGGCTGAGAACTTCTACGCTGATAACGGTGTGTATTATGTCATCAACAACAACTCCGGCTACGAAGGCGACCTCGAAGTTGCCCTTGTTACCACTGAATTTGCAACGGATATCCTGGGTGAAACCCTCGATAATAAGGGCGTACTGGTAGAACGTAACGATGCAGAACTTGCACAGTTCGCACTTTTGTTTGAATTTGAGGGACACAAGAATAAAATCCGTCATACTCTTTACTGCTGTTCCGCAAGCCGTCCTGCAACCGAATCCAGCACGACAGAGGAAAGCACAGAGGTCAAGACAGAAACCCTTTCCCTCAAAGCTACGGCTCTTCCAACTGGCGAGGTTAAGGTCAAGACCTGTGAAAGTACAGATGAAACTACCTACAACAATTGGTATAAATCTGTTTATATGCCCAACGTTTCTACTACGTCAGCTACTTCTTCTAAATCTTAAGGAGGTACAACATGGCAATTAAAAGAAATATCATTGTTGACAATACGGAAGTGCCTTTCAAGGCGAGTGCCGCTGTGCCTCGCCTTTATCGCCTGAAATTCGGCAGAGATATCTACAAAGATTTTTCTAAGCTGCAAAAATCTGTCAAAGATGGCAATGCTGAAAATTCCGAAATGGATATTGAAAGTCTTGAAGTGTTTGAGAATATTGCCTATATTATGGCAAAACATGCTGACCCTGATCATGTGCCGGATAGTCCAGATGAATGGCTTGAAAATTTCAATACATTTTCTATTTACGAAATCTTGCCGAAACTCATCGAGTTGTGGGGACTGAACATAGAAACACAGGCAGAGTCAAAAAAAAATCTCGTCCAGTTGACAGGGAAATGACAACACCTCTGTTTTTGCTCCGATGTAAGCAATTAGGGTTTTCTATGATGGAACTTGAATTGCTTACTATCGGTCTAATAAACGATATGTTTATTGAAAAAGAAAATGATGAACATAAATACGACTATAAGGCACAACAATCTGATTTTGATTCATTCTGACGAGGAGGTGACTGACTATGGCAAGTAGAATTAAAGGTATTACTGTGGAAATTGGCGGCGATACTACCAAGCTATCTAAAGCTTTAGAGGGTGTCAACAAGGATATCAAAGGTACACAGTCTGAACTGAAAGACGTGGAAAGACTGCTCAAACTAGACCCGACCAATACAGAACTACTTGCACAGAAACAGCGACTTCTTGCCGATGCGGTATCCTCAACAAGCGATAAACTGGACACCCTGAAAAAAGCAAGTGAACAGGCGGCTCAAACTAAAGACAACTACGATGCTTGGAAAGCAAAATATGACCCGATTAAGCAGAAAATTGGGGAAACCGAAACCAAGTTAAACGAACTGAAAGTACAGTCCAAAGAAGCCGATGAACAGCTTGCAAAGGGAGAAATTTCACAGGAAAAATATGACCAGATCCAGAATGAAATCAAATCCACTTCCGATGAACTGAAAGCCTTGAAACAGTCTGCAAAAGATGTGTCTGATGAATTCGGCAATCCTATCTCTCCAGAACAGTATGATGCTCTGCAAAGAGAAATCATTGAAACCCAGCAGGAATTAAAAAATTTACAACGTGAGGCGAATAATTCCAAAGAGGCACTCGTAAAAATTTCTGCTGTTGGTGAAAAGATGCAGGAAGTCGGCGATAAAATCTCCGGTGTCGGTGAAAAAATGATGCCAGTCACTGGAGCTATTGCTGGTCTTGGAACTCTCGCAGTCAAAACAGGAGCAGAGTTCGATGCCGAAATGTCCAAGGTCGGAGCAATTTCCGGCAAAGTCGCTGATGAGGAT
>CAMWOX010000084.1 GCA_947175975.1 uncultured Ruminococcus sp. | reverse complement strand
TTTCTTGTGTTGTGCTGTCCCAGAAACGGCAGGTATCCGGAGAAATTTCATCTGCAAGCAAAATTTCATCATGAAAACGACCAAATTCGATCTTGAAATCAATCAGATCAATATTTAATTTCTTGAAGAAATCCAGCATGAATGCATTGACCTTGAATGCATATTCAGAAACTTTATCAATTTCTTCCTGAGTCGCCAGTCCGAGTGCCAGTGCATAATAATCATTGATAAACGGATCGCCCAGATCATCGTTCTTGTAGCTAAATTCCAGTGTCGGCTGTTTCAGGGCAGTACCCTCCGGAACGCCGAGCTTTTTAGAAAAACTGCCTGCGGCAACGTTTCTGACAATGACCTCCAGCGGCAGGATTTCCACTTTCTTGACAATTGTTTCACGCTCAGAGATCTCTTCCACGAGATGTGTCGGGATGCCGGATTCAGCCAGGAGTTTGAACATGTAATTTGTCATTTTGTTATTGATCACGCCTTTGCCTGTGATCGTGCCTTTTTTCTCGCCGTTGAATGCAGTCGCATCATCTTTGTAATCCACGATTACCAGATCGGGATCATTTGTCGCAAATACTTTCTTAGCTTTGCCTTCATAGAGTTGTTCGCCTTTTACAATATTTTCCATTTCAAAATACCTCCAAAATATCTATTCAAAGCTTTTTGAGCTTTTATAAACTGTTTACCAGTTCCTGCATGGCTGCGTCCTTTTTCGCAACACTTTCTGCCATATCATTCTTCATGTTCTGCAATGCTTCTGCCAAAGACGGATCAGAAAGTGCAAGCATCTGCACAGCAAGAATACCAGCATTCGCCGCACTGTTGATGCCCACTGTTGCAACCGGAATACCAGGCGGCATCTGTACGGTGGACAACAACGCATCCATACCGTCGAGTGCGTCAGATTTCACCGGAATCCCGATAACGGGCAGAATTGTATGTGCGGCAAGCACACCGCCTAAGTGTGCCGCTTTTCCGGCTGCGGCAATGATGACACCAAAACCATTTTCTATGGCACGTTTTGAAAACTCTGCAGCGGCATCCGGTGTCCGATGTGCAGACATGACATGCACTTCATAGGAAACACCAAATGCTTTGAGCTTTTCAACAGCCGCTTTCACAATCGGAAAATCGCTGTCACTGCCCATGATGACTGCTACTTTTTTGGACATAAAAACTCCTCATTTCTCTGCACTTGATTAAAATAAATCTATCAGATTACAGCATTGTGCAGAATTTCTGCTGTAATTTATTCTTCAGCAGCCGGATCTGTATCTCTGAACTGCAAATCCGATGCTGTGAGAATCATTCGATTTGCCGTATTTTTACGGAAATAGCAATGCACTTCTGCCTGTCCCGGAACAATTTTTGATAATTCTGCTCCGGTTTCAGGATCAAGAATTTTCAAAGTTCTGCGATATACTATCCGGAATGCAAAATCATAAGCACCACTTTGCCGCTGGAAGAACCAGAACTGTGAAATCTTTCCCGGATGTATCCCATCAAATAAATCTTGCTTTATCAGATTTTCGGAATATTCTGTACCGGAAATTTTCTCAAGACCGGAAAAATCATTTTCTTGCAGCATTTGCATGTAATCTGCAACATACTGATTGATGATTTCCAGATCCTCTGCACATAATTCAGCCAGATACACCTGATTGGAAATCCTCCAATTTAACGGAGAACCCAATAATCTGCATTGCAGATCTGCACGTCTGAGTACAGGAGTCCCACCGGACATATCATAGAGATATTGATTTTGTCCTGTTTCCACAGTCAGCAATTTATTATAATAAGAAACTTTTTCAAAACTTTTCTGAAATACTGGCAGATAATTTTTATCATAAATCACATACCTGCCATCCTCCTGAATTGTTCCGAGATGATAACCATCTCCGAGTTTCTCGATTGATGCAAATACAAAAGGCAGAATCATATTTTCTTCATAGTCAATACCGCCGACCAGGATTTCATTGTGCATTTCGCCGGAAACAATTGCTATTTCTGGTGTAACATCCAGAATCTCCATCCATTCCGGCTCAATCACAACAGAATGTGCCTCATCCAAAAGACCATAGCCGCCATTCACGCTCCGGAATACCTGCATTGTGCCGAATGTCCTTACAACAGAATCAATTTTATTATCCCGGACTCTGTTTTCTGTGTTCTTCGTTACGTCAAAATAAAATCTTGTCAGAACAACACAAAGCACAATGACAACAATAAACAGTGTAGAAATCAGAAAATTGCCCTGACTGCTCATGCGGATTCCGGATTTTTCTGATCCTGATTGTGATTTTTGCGATAAATCTCTTCATTTTCACGCATCAGATAAACCGGTCTATGCTTGGATTCCAGATAAGTCTTTGCAAGATACTGTCCCAGAATACCTGTGCAGAACAATTGCAGACCACCCAGAAAAAACAATGCACACATCAGACCTGTTTGTCCTGCCTGGATATTGTCGCCCACAGCCTGTACAATCCAGAAAACAAATAAAATCACAGCAATAATACAGCTCAGAATGCCAAGAATTGCAGCAACTGCCAGCGGTGCAGTGGAAAATGCAAAAATTCCCTCCAGTGAATATCGGAATAAGCCCCAGAATGACCAGGAAGAAGTACCGACAGGACGCTCTACATTCTCATATTCAATATACTGCGTTTTAAAACCAACCCAGCTGAAAATGCCTTTTGAGAATCTATTATATTCATGCATATCCAGAATGGCATCGACCATCTGTCTGGACATAAAACGAAAATCCTGTGCGCCGTCCACAATTTCTGTTTGTGAAATCTTATTCATGATTTTATAGAACAATCTCGCAAATGCAGAACGGATTTTAGATTCTCCCTTACGGCTGACTCTCCTTGTAGTAGCACAGTCAAATTCGCCATCTTTGACATAATTATACATCCTTGGGAGAAATGCTGGAGGATGCTGCAAATCTGCATCCATGACGACTACAAAATCCCCCTTGGCATTTTCAAGACCAGCATACATGCCGGCTTCTTTTCCAAAATTCCTGGAAAAAGAAATATACCGCACACGTCTGTCTTTCAGTGACATCTCTCTTAAAATTTCCAATGTTTTATCACGAGAACCATCATCAATGAATACAAGCTCAAACAATAGCTCCGGATGCTCGTCCTGCATCTGTTTCATAATCTTTTGAATTTCTTCATAAAACATGGGAAGAACTTCCTGTTCATTGTAGCATGGTACTACAATTGAAATCAATTTCATAATATGCCTCCTCATATCCGCACCAATACATTTCTATGATACTACATAATTGGAAATATTGCAAGCGTTTTTGAAAAAAATTTTTACAGAAATTTTGATAGATAAAATTATGCAGAAATATAGCGAATAATTTTTCAACAAATTATTTGGTGATTTTGCACAAATTTCAATTTTTAGATTTTAACTCAAAAAATACTGTCTGCATGGAATCTTGCAGACAGTATTCCCGGAAATTATTCACCCATAATCTTTGCAACTGCACAATCCATTTCAACAGATTCGTGCAGTTCGATTACACCCAGATCACAGCATTTTGTCAAGGATGGATCAAACGGGATCTGTGCCAGCAGCGGAATGTTATAGTCTTTTGCAATTTCAGCCGTATGGCTTTCACCATAGATCATGATTTTCTTGCCGCAGTCTGGACAGACCGCATAACTCATATTTTCAACAATACCGAGAACCGGAATATTCATCATATTCGCCATTTTCACAGCTTTCTGAACAATCATGGAAACCAGATCCTGCGGTGAAGTAACAATTACAATCCCATCCACAGGGATGCTCTGGAAGACAGTCAATGGTACGTCGCCTGTTCCGGGCGGCATATCCACAAACATATAATCCACATCGTCCCAGATGACATCTGTCCAGAACTGCTTGACAACGCCTGCAATGACAGGTCCTCTCCATACAACAGGATCTGTGTCATGCTCCAACATGAGATTCACGGACATAATATCTATGCCCATTTTGGATTTTGCCGGCAGCATTCCCAGTTCATTACCAAGCACTCTACCCTTTACGCCAAATGCTTTCGGAATAGACGGCCCTGTAATATCAGCATCCAGAATTGCTGCATGTTTTCCAGCACGCTGCACACCAACGGCCAACATCGAAGAAACAAGCGATTTCCCGACACCACCTTTACCACTGACAACAGCAATGACTTTGCCGACCTTGCTTAGCTGATTTGGCTTTTCCAATAAACTTTGCGATTCAGTTCGTGAAGAACACGCACTGCCGCATGTACTGCAATCATGCGTACATTCCTGTGCTTCTTCGATTTGTGCGTCTTTCTGATTTTCGCTCATAAAAATTTCACCTCATGATTTTGATAAATTTATTCATAATTCCTACTGGAATCCCAGTATCTTGTCAAATTATAACAGCGGTGCAAAAATTCTTAGAACGCCGCTGACAATGCGTTTAAAAAACGAGCGTTTTTTACAATCATCCAAGGAAATCTCAATGCTTTTCTTAAGACATGTTTCAAAATCCATGCGAATCTCTTGAATCATTTTACTATGATATAATACAGCGGCGCACTCAAAATGCAGATACAAGCTTCTGTAATCTAGATTAATTGTTCCCACAACACCGATCCTGTCATCTGCACTGAAATTTTTCGCATGTACAAATCCGGGTTCATATTCAAAAATTCGAACATGCTGTTCAAGTAGCTCCTGATAATATCCCCATGCGATACTGTACACATACCATTTATCCGGAATATGGGGCGTAAGAATCCGGACATCTACACCCTTTTTGGCAGCTAATCCCAGAGCAGTAATCATTTCATGATCCAGAATCAGATACGGTGTCATGATATAGACATAATCCTGTGCGTTATTAATAATATCCAGATACACAGATTTACCGACATTCTCGCCATCTGTCGGCGAATCACCATAAGGCTGTATAAATCCGTCATAATTACCAGGAAACGCCTCTTTCGGCTTGTAGCGTTCCAGTTCTCCCTTATCTGTTTCCTCCAGATTCCATAATTGCAGGAACATGATAACAAAGCTCCAGGCAGCCTCACCCCGGCACATCATGCCGCCGTCTTTCCAATGACCAAACCGGACTTTGCGATTCACATACTCATCAGCGATATTAATACCACCCGTGAATGCCGTATGTCCGTCGATCACTAAAATTTTTCTGTGATCCCGGTTATTCTGAGAAGAACTCAGAAACGGCTTGAAATGATTGAACACTCTGCAATGAATCTTGAATTTTTCCAGATCTGTAAAATAACGCATCGGCATGATAAATTCCGTACCGAAACCGTCATACATCAGCCTGATATCAATACCCTCAGCGGCTTTTTCTTTGAGCAATTCCAGAAGTTCATCCCACATTGTGCCATGATCAATAATAAAAAATTCCAGGAAAATATAATATTTTGCTTTTTTAATTTCCCGCTTCATGACTTCAAACATTTCTTCACCAATGGGAAAATACTCTGACTGATAATTACGGTATACCGGATAACCGCCATACTGCATCAAATACCTGGACAAATTGGCATGTTCTGTGTCAAGTTCCCAGATCTGTTCAGCGACATGTGCATCCTGCGGCAGATATTTTTTTGTTTCACGTACACGGCGAGCATAATTTTTTTTAAATACTCTATGCCCGGTATCTGTCTTGACAAGTAAATAAGCCAGCCCTGCAAACAGAGGAAACACAAGCATCGCAATCATCCATGGAAGTTTATAATCCGGATTCTCCGAAGTATTTGAGATATAAACAACCAGAATAATATTTAATATTGTTAATCCCAGATAGACTGTCCAGTAATTCTGACTCAGAAACAGGATTGTCACAACCAGGAACGCAACCTGTACCAGCATCATAAGAATAAACACTGTATTCCTGTTGAACAGAATCCGGATCAGTTTTCTCAGCATGACAGTCCCCCCTGTTCCGAATCCTGTCTGAGATACTCCCTGAGATATTTTCCGGTGTAGGATTCCGGTATCTGGATGATTTCTTCTGGTGTCCCCTGTGCGACAATCCTGCCGCCGCCGTCGCCGCCTTCTGGTCCAAGATCAATGATTTCATCACAAATTTTAATCACATGCATGTTATGCTCAATTACCACAACTGTATTTCCGGCATCTACCAGTTTCTGCAATACATCTGTCAGCTTATGCACATCCGCTGTATGCAGTCCGGTAGTCGGCTCATCCAGAATATACATCGTTCTGCCGGTGGCTTTTCGGGACAGCTCCGTAGAAAGCTTAACCCTCTGGGCTTCTCCTCCGGAAAGCGTGGTTGCAGGCTGTCCGATTTTGATATAGCCTAAACCAACTTCCTGCAAAGTTTTCAACTTCTTTGCAATTTTAGGAATATGCTCAAAGAACACAACGCCCTCATCGACCGTCATTTCCAGAACATCATAAATGGATTTTCCCTTATAATGCACTTCCAGTGTTTCCCGATTGTAACGCTTACCCTTGCAGACTTCACAAGGCACATAAACATCCGGCAGAAAATGCATTTCAATTTTCAGAATGCCATCACCCTCGCAGGCTTCACAGCGTCCGCCCTTGACATTGAATGAGAATCTTGCCGCTGTATAACCATGGGCTTTTGCATCATTCGTTTGTGCAAACAGATTCCGGATATCCGTGAACACACCTGTATATGTCGCCGGGTTGGATCTTGGCGTTCTGCCGATTGGTGACTGGTCAATGCAGATCACTTTGTCGAGAAATTCCGTACCCTCGATTTTCCGACAGTTGCCGCCTTTGATTCTGGCTCGGTTGAGTTTCATTGCCAGATGCTTGTATAAAATCTCATTCACAAGAGAAGACTTCCCAGAACCGGACACACCAGTCACGCAGATTAATTTTCCCAGATGAAAATCTACTGTCAGATTTTGCAAATTATGCTCTTTTGCACCGATAATCCGAAGTGTATTGCCATTTCCGGCACGGCGTTCTTCTGGAATCGGAAT
>CAMWOX010000083.1 GCA_947175975.1 uncultured Ruminococcus sp. | reverse complement strand
CAATGCCCTGAAAATCTCTTTATTTCTATATTTTCAGAGTTTTGCTCAGGGCTAAATTTTATAAGAAAGCGAGGTGAAAACCGTTACTTGACAAAGTAAATTTTTTATGTTATACTATTCTTGTTGGTCTGGTGGCAGTGGCATAAGGCAAAGTGCGATAATCAAGCACATTATTTTGGTACAGCAGAAATGCTGGAATCGCAGAAAAGACACAAACATGTTATCTGCGATATGTACCCGTACGTTAGCGGGGAATTTACGCCTTTGGAGTGTCATACCAAACGTGAGTAGATTATGACTTGTCATATCAAAAACGGACACGTTGAACAAGGAATGAAACATAAAAGTTTGCTTTATAACTTTTTATAAGTTTTCAGTAACGGTGTATGCAAATATGCATGATCAGACCAGCAGAAATTAACCCCCCTGTTTGCGCATACAGGGGGGTATATTTATCAAAACTGTTCCGGAACAGGGATTTTAATTATTATAGAAATTGTCCTGATAGCAGATTAATTTTGTACGGAATCCTTGGGAATTGAACACTGCCTGCACTTTGCAGACCATCTGATCTTGAATCTGGTCATATGTGATTTTATGCCCGATCTGTTCATTATAAAATCCGTCATAAACCAGATAATCTGCCCGGCATCCACGGTTGGAATAGGCATTGCGGTAGGTCAATGCCAGTTGTGGTGCATGGCGGAAAGACTGGTCAAAATCAATATGCTTGTGGCGGACGATTTCTGCTTTTCCGGCAAGTGGATTTTGTTCTATGAAAGCATCCGGTGTATCGAGCAGATCCGACATATGATAATGACTGATCATTTTGGAATATTCCTGAATTGTGCCGTATTCCAGAATCTGATCCGGTGTAAATTCCGTGGAATAATCGCCTTTTGGTTTAGATAAGCAGATATGATTCTGCATCACATACGGATAGTGACCCGTGAGCTTGTAGCCGAAGCTGACAACGCCGTCCCACATGGTATTCCCGGATTTCACAAAGATATAGCCTGTATTCGGGAAATCTTCATGCGTGATATAGGGAAACTGGTAGAAATTTTCCAGTAAATCATGGATTGTCAGATTGCTGTGAAGACCGGATGGCAATTCATTCTGGGTTAGAAGCGAAGTAAAACTCTTGGAACGGATTCTGAGAAATTTTTTTTGATTCCTGAAATAGAACCGGATAGAATCTACCAAGCCAAGAAAGATCCTGGTTTCTCCGAGCCAGACACCAATCCGGCTGATCTGTTGGGAGGAGATGTCCTCAGCAGGCAGTGTTGCTGTAACAGTGTCATAAGGTGTATAGGCTTCCCGTTCCAGAGAAAATGCAGTGCAGTTTTGGTATTCTTCATAGGCATCATCATAGAACAGGCGGATTTTCAGAGCATAATTTCTGGGAAATTCAGGCATTATTTACCTCCGGCAGAACAGGTTTCTGATTACAGTAAAAAATCAGAGAAATATCCGGCATTTCAGAATTTTCACTGACTGTGAATCCACACAGCATCGCATCCGGATATACCAGATCCCGGATATGCAGATCCTGCGGACACAGCATATTTCCGGACAGCACAGCAATTACCTGTTCCGGTGTGTGATCCGGTGCAAGTCTGCCTTTTAATTTTAATCTGATTCCCATTTCAAAACAGGATGTCAGAATTACATTGCCGTCTGCTGTGCCGGATTCTTTCAGGGAACTGCTTTCAGAAATCTGATAATCAGACAGATAAATCAGCAGTTCACCGATCTGTATAGGGAAATAATCCGGATTCCGGAGCTGAAAACTCATTCCGTCACCTCCGGAATTTCCGGGACATAGAGTCCACGCAGGCGGAACAGACCGCTGTAAACTAATTTCTGGAGCTTGACATCTACACCCGGCGCATCTGCCTGCATCTCATGCAGCATACAGCCGGTACGGTGCATCGGAGGGACAATTCTGCTGTAGAAAAATTCCAGGATTCTTTCACAGGGAGTTATCATAGGAACAAGCACGGAGATCCGGAAATCTGCTGTGAAACTGGAAATAGTCTTTTGTCCGTCATATGCAGAATTGCTTAATTTAATATGCTCCTGGGAGACGACTACAAATAATTTCTGTGATTTGGATCTGACAGGAATTGCATCATAGGAAGCATAAATTTCAAACTCCGGATTATTTTCTTTTAGAATATTGACCAGTTCTGATAATAAATCCTGCATAAAAATCACCCCTTTACAGAAAACAGGAATGCACCGGAATCCCGGATCAGATCCCGGCAAAGTCCCTGATAGGATTTCACAAGCTGCTGTGCAAAATGGAGCTGGTGTGTGGCATCAGATTCCCTGGCAATCGTTCCGGCATAAGTTGCAAGTGCATTTTCTCTTGCACCATAGATTTCCGTATAACGCAGATTCGCCACTGCGGCAACAAGATAGCACAGACGGGTTTCGCTTGTATCTGCACTTTCCCGCAAAATGGATGTGACTTCTTCACAGGCGGTAGTCAAAATTGGTAAAAAATGATCTGTATCGTTTTCACCGGAGAACAGCGAAAACAATGAAGTAATAACCTGCATGTTCATAGATCCCATCTCCTTATCTTTGCCGGAATGCAGCAAGCTGTACTTCTGCCTCGGAAATATCCTGTTTCTGTTCTTCCAGCAGAGACTGCTTGAAATGCAGGAGTTCCTGCAAATCCATTTTGTCAGCGGCTGTTCTCAGTGCTTTGGAAACAGCACCTTGTCTACCGCAGAGCTGAAAGACTTCTGTACGCATCTGTAATTCCAGTTCTGTGAGCAGTTTCGAGAGTTCCGGATGATTTTTTTCAGAAACATACTGGGAATGATCATGATTGAAATATTTTGTCACGCCGGCAGCAGGCTGTGCCGGAACGGCAACAAAGCTCCATTCGTAGGCATCCTGGACATCATCCAGGATCACACAACAGTATTTTTCGCCGTAATAATTGCCTGGAATGTGATTGCAGACACTTTCACGTCGGTCTGCACCGCATACAGAACAGATCTGTTTTCCGGCACAGCAGGAAACACTGACTTCTTTTTTGATTCCGGCATCAATTTCCCGGATGAAATCAGAATTAGAATCCGTCCGGATCATGTAGGCATTGGCTTTCAGGGAAATTAATGGTCTGCCGTCTTTTGTTTTCTGATCTGGTGATCTAACAAGTTCTGTATCAAAAATTCTGGCAGTCTGGTTGTTGGATTTCAGATTATGATCAAAAATTCCGGTTTTGCCGATGAATAATTTTTGCATCTGTGCAAGTGCATGATCAGAAAAGCATTCCAGATCACGGTCGATATTATTATCACAGAGGATTACATCAAACTGGTAGACTTCCTCTTCTTGCAGCTCCCGCCTTGTGAACTGGTTGATTTTTTCGAGATTGTTCATAAATGCATACTCCTTTCAGGATTTCACAGAGAGCAGGGGAAAATCCCCTGCTGTGATTCTGTGCTTCAGATTTTAAGAGAACTGAATCATTTTGATGGCATCCGTCATCAGCACTCTGAATCCGACATTGACGGAAATGCCAATACAATCGAGCTGTCTGTCAATTAGTTTATCTGTTTCCAGGATGACATCACTGCTCTGGATCTGTTCCAGTGCAAAGTCTGTATCAATACCAAGCAGAACCGTGTCTTCCATCTGTGAGCAGTTGATTAATTTTGTGCCGAATGGCAGACGAATTTCGGTTACATCTTTGGAGGAAGCCTCCAGCATCTGATCCATGACCAGGATTTTTGCCATCACAGCAGGAGAAGCCAGTAAGACCTTCATGTTGAAACTTTTGAATTTGCCATATAGATTTGCCAGATCAGAATAAGCAAAATTTGCTGTTGTGACAGTTGTCTTTGTTGCATTGGCAGTGTTTTTCATGGCCAGAATTGCTTTGGCAACAATACTATCTGCAAGTTGTTTGCCGATCCGACGCAGCATCAGTGCAAAGACATCCAGTCTCTGCTGACGGACTGCCTCATAGGATGCCTGAACAATTCTTCCATATTTTTCGATTGTTGAAACAGTTGCACTTTCCAGAATGCTGGAAACAGGCATTGCTGTACCTGCGGTGGTTGTGCTGTATGCAGTGGTATCTGTCAACGCACAGCCTTGATAACGATTGGATTCACTCCAAGAGACCACAGCCGTAATATCAGAGAGTATCGCATCTTCCATGCCCTGGATCACTGCACGGCGGATAAATTCCGGAAACAGGACGGCACTTTCTGTTGTTGTGAAGAATTTTTCCACTCTGTCGCAGTTTACGCCGCTGACATGAATATCAAAACGTTTGAGCTGACGCTCATAAGCATCCAGTCCGGCAAGGGGTGTATTTTCATACGCAGAAGAAGCGTCTGCCTCTTCCAGAGCCTGTAAAAAGCTCTTGTTCGCCAGGTGATACATGCCTTTTTCAAGTCTGACCTGATTGTAATTTTCCTGATACATAGATATATACCTCCATAAAAATAGAAATCATGATTAAGAATTGGATGAATGGGAATTTGCCTGTTCCAGCTCGTCCGCCTGTGCATTCCAGAGTCTTGCCTGTGCCAGTTGTACTTCATCCTGGAGATTGATATTATCCCAGATGATCTGCAAATTGCAGAATGTGCCGTTATATTGCAGATAAGTCCCTGCAATTTTCAGGATCACAGGTTCTAGCAGTCTCCGGTAGTATTCCAGCTCAGAAGTGAGAATGTCTGCTTGCTGTGTTGACATGCGTTCTGTGGATGACCAGTTCAGACCAAGCAGGAACGGCGGAATGGAGAGCTTGGAGAGAATTTGTTCCAATAGCTGCCGGACAGGAATTTCTGTCAGAGGCATTTCGCTCTCTGCACCGATCACACGGATGTCAATATCGCCGACAGAAACGAAATCCCGTACTTCGCCGTATCTTGCCGCCTGCATCCCGGCAGACCATTCCGAAGCGATCGCCTCGGCTCGTTCCCTTGCATAAGCCATATCACCGGGATCAGATGACGGCTTGTAAGTGACAGCATAACGAACATTGCCGGCACGGTCAAAATTCTGACCGACACACTCATAGATTCTGAGCAGGATTTCTGCAAAAGCTGGCAGTCCTTGGAGAAGTGAAACGCCGTAAATACCGCCGCTGGGTGGTTTGAGTGCGGAGAACAAGATTCTTTCTGGATATTTCAGGGCAGTTTCACCATCTGGTGTCCGGAGAAAATAGCGTTTTTCCAGTGCTGATCTGCCCGGTCGGATGACCAGATCTGCCGCATTACCATTCCAGAGTCCGGCAATGTGGGAATGGTTCTTATCAATGACGATTTCGCCGACTGCATTTCCATAGACCAGCAGGCTATCCAGATAGCAGTCCAGGAAACTATAAATTGATTGTCCGGTCAGTCCTACAGGCACATTCTGGAAGAAATTTTCCAGATTTTTTTGCTGTTTCGGATCACTGCACTGGATGTGAAATGAACCTGTCAGGCGGATCAGCTTGGAAATGGCGGCATCAATAAGCGGCACAGTACGCCGGATCTTGTCAAATAAATCGTAGGCATAGAGCTGTACAGGAAAGTCATCCGGTTTTTTCATACCGATTGTCTGGATTGCCGGAATTGAAAAATTTTCGGGTTTCTGTTTTTTAGAATGCAGTTTCAAGATTTTGCATCACCTCGATAGGGTATCATATTATTTCAGCGTTTTACGCTCATAGCAATAAATGGATCATGTGTGCTGTACAGGATTGTGCTGACAAAATAACGGATGTCGTCCATGGCATGATCATATTCTTTGCGTGGTGCATCGCCGATACTGTTTGTATTCCAGCAGTATTGCGTAAATTCCCGGAATGTGTCTTTGCAGGAACTGTGGAATCTGATCTGCTCGAGCCGGAGTGCATTGCTGACAAACCGGATGCCGGACAGGACATCATTGCGTGCTTTGATTACTCGAAATTTCTGATGAGAATGCACACAGGCAATGAAACTGGCTGCGGACGGGTCTATAATGACAGCGTCGATTTTCAGAGAGCCGGCGAGTAATTCCAGTGCAGTATAATGTTCTTCGTCTGTTTTCTGAATGCCCTCACGTCGGGAATCGAAATAATATTCCCGGATTCTGTACCAGATGCCGTCAGATTCTCCCCAGAGTCCCATTGAAGTCGGATTGACCGTGCCATAGTCACATGAGATAAAATAGCGGCAGCATTCGGGGATTGTATCTGTAACGTGTATTTTTTTCTGGAACATCGGATAGACAACACCCTCCGAGACTGTCCATTTTCCGAGAATAAATCTGTCATAGAAAATACCGCCGTAAGTTCTGGCATAGCGTTCTTTTACGGATTCAGACAAAGACGGATTGTCATTCATGGTAAAATGCAGGTATAATGCATGTTTCTGTTCGGCTTTTTTGATCCATTCTAAATAGAACCAATGATACGGATGTTCCGGATTGCAGTTGAACCAGAGCTTGGCACGGTCAACGGAACATCTTGCCAGTGCCTGCTCTACAAAAGATCTTGGCATAAGTGCCACTTCATCCAGTAAGACACCGGAGAGCGTCATACCCTGGATCATAGCTGCGGAACTTTCGTCTTTTCCGCCGAAGAGATAAAATCTGTTCGTGTGATGATAGGCTGTAATATCCAGATAATGCTTGCTGAGATACTGTCTGACAGAGAATCCGGCAGATTCCAGAATCGGAATGAATGGACGGATTAAATTTCTTTCAACGGAAGTAATTGTCTTTCCACAGATCGCAAGGGATGCATGATCCCAGTTCACCATTGCCCAGCAGACAAATCCCAGTGACATGGAAAGTGTTTTGCCGCTTCTCACAGCACCGTCACAGATTAAGGCATCGTAATGCTGGTATGCCGAGATTGTCCACCAGCGGAGTGCTAGTTTTTGTTTGGGAGAGAATGACGTGAATTTCATGGTGCTTCACTTGTAGAAATTTCCGGATCTGGTTCAGTGAGCGCCCGAAGCAGTTTGTCCGAGAGCGTTTCATCCTGCCCTGCATGTGGATATTCATACAGCTTTTCCAAGG
>CAMWOX010000082.1 GCA_947175975.1 uncultured Ruminococcus sp. | reverse complement strand
CTAGAGTTCGTCGGCAGCGGCTGATGTGTATAAGAGACATGTCCATGACAGTCCGGCTCACAATCGGCTCACTGGAGAAAACATTGACTTCCAATGAAATTGAATCCTGTGCGGAGGGTGTTATGAAGATTCTTCGCAAGAAACTGAATGCCGAACTGCGTTCTAAATAATATCAAATAAAAGCAATACTCTGCTCGTATCTCATACAGAATCCAGAGTATTGCTTATTACTTTTTGATCGGAGTGTGATTTTCTATGTTGGATGGTTTTGAAGATGCATTCATGGAGGCTCAGGCGGATGTTGTTTCACTTGCGTTGGAATTATTAGAAAATGCTGGGATTCTTGCAGATAAGATATATTTGTATCTATTTCAGAATGAAGTACAGGATTTTTTCAATGCGTTTCTGGAAATCAATCATCAGGTATATTCTTTGAATGCGCTGTTTTCTGATCCGGAAGTTTATGCGTTTCTGGATGCCGGAATCGAAGCAATCGAGCATATCATTCAGGTGTGTGATACTTATCAGGCGAAATGTCCGAATGAATTGAAATTAACGTATCAAATTCAGACAAAGGCATTTGATGCAAAATATAGTTACGAAGATTTTGTAACAAAACAGGACGAAGGTCTGGTAGATCGGTTTGAAAACTGGAAAAACGAAATCAGAGCCTTATAAAAAATAAAAACAGAATGCAAGTCGGCTTGATCCGGCTTGCATTTTTGTGTTATTTTGATTCAGAATATTAATTCGGCTGTATACTCCGTGTCAGAGCAGGAGAGCATTAATTGAAAATAATTCGCTTCGGCTGCCTTATCTGCAATGGAAAGTCCCAGACCGCTGCCGGATTTGCCGCTTCTTGCCGTATCGCCTTTTTTAAAAGGACGTTTTAAGTCTGTCACATCTATTTTTTTATGGACAGTATTGGAAATGCGACAGGATTCCGGGCTGATACTGATTTGTATCATGCCGTTTTCCGTCGTATATTTTACGGCATTAGAGATGAGATTTTCAAACACAGTTTCCAGTAAGTCCGGATCGGCTGTCAATTCTGCCTCGCCATCAAGTTGCAGGAGAATATTTCTCTCATCCAGCATCAGCATGTATTTTTCTGAAACTTGTTTCATAAGAGACAAAACGTCAATTTTTTCTTTTTTCAGACTGTCAGGTTGGTACATGTGATTCAGTTCCAGTGTACGGCTGATGATAGAATCCGTATAGGCGATATTGTCCAGAACAGCTTGCAGATATCTATTTTTTTCTGTTTCAGAGAGCTTGTTCTCCATCAGGTTTTCTGTATATCCGCTGATTGCCATGAGCGGTGTTTTCAGATCATGTGCCAGATTGTCAGTAAGTGCTTTCTGATAATCCGCAAATGCGTATTCTGCCTGATTTTTGACATTTCTTCTCCAGCTATCCAGAAATGCAATAAATAATACAATCATTAAGAATATTGCAACAATTCTGAAGTAAAGCGGTTTGGTGACGGAGTTCCATGCATCTATTTTGAACATGACAAAAAGGGATTTTCTTTCGCCGTCAAGCCATATGCTTGATTTAGAGTAATAAATATTTGCTGTAGAGCTATCTCCATAAAAACCGCCCAATGTATTGGAATCAGAATGAATCTGGGCTTGTGTTCTCTCATCATTGATTAGCTCGTCAAACTGATATTTATCTGTCCCGAAAAAATTATCTAATGCGGCAATAGGATAATTGTTTGGTGAATCAGACTGATCAAATTCAACGAGCGGATAATCTTCCATGTCAGGGATAGTGATGCAGTATTGCTTTGTTTCAATCACTTCATCTCCTTTTTTGCCTCTGGGGTCAAATTGAATCAGATTAATTTCTGCTTCATGAGGAATGAAACTGTTTTTTTCACTGTTTACATAAGCACTTAACAGGTTGAAATGGACAGATGTTTGCATAGTTTCTCTGTTCTTCATTGCATAATAATCTTCTTCAAGCTGTGTCAGTTCAGAAATTGCAAGTGCTTCCGTATCACACAGCATTACTTCTTTTTCTTCTTCATTGAGACAGATAACCGCCTGCAATCCTTTCCGGCTGGAATACTGGATATTACCTTCTTCATCTGTAATTGCGACAAGTGCAGTACAGTTTTCAGCATAATCAGAAACAATCTGAAACTCGCCATGATACAGCATAATATCATATTGGGCACTGAACCGCAGACTTGAGATAAGCGATTCCTTACTCCGGTTCTGCATATTTTCTGCTGCTGAAACAGAAGTCTGCAATCCGCTTGTTCTATAATATAATTGAGTTTTTGCTTGAGAAAAGATGTATTCTTCTCCTGCTGCAAAAAGCGTCCCTGCAAAAACTGCTGTCAGGAGCAAGCCGATTCCTACATTCCGGGCAAATAATCTGAGAAACGTCGTTCTTTTGTTCTGATTTCTGATTTTTTTTCTGATTTTTTCTTTTTTTCTCTTGTTCCTGCTCTTTCTCAGTATGCCTGCTATACTTGTCATATTTGCCATACGTATCACCTCGTTATTGTTCTGTAAGTTTGTAACCTCTGCCGACAAGTGTTTTGATTTGTCCGCCCGCATTGCCAAGTGCTTTCCGAAGTTTTTTGATGTGGTTGTCTACAACACGGTCACTTCCGAAGTAGTCATTCCCCCATATTCTGTCAAGCAAAGTTTCTCTGCCGACTGTCCAGCCCTTATGCAGCATAAGATAATGCAATATCGCAAACTGTTTCGGAGGAAGTTCAATTTCCTGTTCACTCACATAACAGGTGAGCATACGGGTATCTAACCGGATTGCTCCGCATGTCAGCATAGTATTAGTTACTGTGCCTTGTGAACGTCTGATCAGGACATCACATTTTGCATATAATGCGGACAGCAGAAATGGTTTGATGATATAGTCATCACAGCCAATGGCATAACCATGAAGTATATCTTCCTCTCTTGCACGGGCAGTGATAAAGATAACAGGAATGTCACTGTTTTTTCTGATTTCACGGCATATGGTAAAACCGTCTGTGTCAGGCAGCATAATGTCCAGTAAGATCAGTTCGTGATTTGACAGATTATATTTTACTGTATATAATGCCTCTTTGCCATTCTGTATTGCACAGATTTCCGTTCCCTTGTTAATGAAGTATTTTTTGATGACTTCACAAATTTGCAAATCATCTTCTATCAGCAGAATTTTTTTCATCATAAGAAGCTCCTTTATATGATAGTTTTATTATCACATACAAATATGTCTTTTGTATATCCTTTTTTCGCTTTTTATATGCACAAATCCCGTAAACATAAAAGTTTACGGGATTTGATGATTAATACTCTATGATTCTGAAATCTTTATAGAACATGCCATAATCCTTGATTTTGTTATCATGCAGATGCAATGTCACAGGATAGAGGATTCTTGCCGCACCGTCCTCATAGTCCAGATAGGGCTTGAAATCCTTGCTGACGGCATATTCCGGAGGAAATTGGTTCGATACCCAGCCAGGATCACAGGAATAGACAAAAATTCTGTCTTTTTCAAAATCAGATGCAATCGAATGCGTCATCATGTTCAGGGATGCCTTTGCCATATTGGTATGGACGTGACGGGCTAATTTCTGTTTGGTGTTGAATCTGCCCTCCACGGAGCTGACATTGATGACAAATTTATTGCAATCCGGATCATGTATGAGATATTGTTTCAGTCCGTTCGTGAGCAGGAAAGGCGCAGTCACGTTGATGAGCTGGACTTCTAATAATTCCTGCGGAGAAATTTCTTCCGGCTTGCGTACCCAGGAATTAGAATCTGGCGTTTCGCTGTAATCCGTCACCTGTACACTGGGCATGATGGAAAAGTCTGCAACGGGTACTGCAACCGGCACAAGGGATTTGCTTTCTAATTTGAGCATATTTTCATGTGCTGTGAGTTCCGCATAATAGGCATTTGATTTTTTGACCGTCTGTGCCGCATTGTTAATCAGAATATCCAGTTTGCCATGGCAGATCTGTGCAATATTAGCAATTAATTCCTGAATGCGATCCACTCGCATCAGATCAAATCCGATTACTGTCAGTCTGTCCCGGAAATCTTGATAATCCGGTTCTTGCATGTAATTTTCCAGAGCAGATTTTGGATAACGTGTAATAGCGATCACAGAAGCACCTTGCCGGAGCAGTCGCAGGCAGACTGCATAGCCGATTTTGATTCTGCCACCGGTTACGACGGCTGTTTTTCCAGACAGATCACAATAAATGCCACGCATCCGGTCATTGAGTTCCTGGCAGGCAGGACAGATGCCGTAAGATTCCATATTTCTTTGCCGGCATATTAGACAAATTCTTTTTCTCATAATTTTTCAAACTCCCTTGACAAATCTAAAAAAATGTGTTATACTGAAACTGTCAGTAGCTTAACTGAAAGTGTCTGCGCCTCACGCAGAAGATGCGGATTTTTCCGCCTGGCATTTCCGTATCGTTCAGTGACAGGATACTTCCATGCCATGGAAGAGACGGCGGTTCAATTCCGCCTGCGGGATTTCTGACAGGCACATCCGGAATTTGTTTTCTATTCCGGATGTATTTTTTTTCATTCCTGGTATAATGCTGTCACTTCACGAAGTTTCTGTGTAAATTCTTCCCGGATGGATTCCGGAAAGAGGATTTCCATGTCTGCACCATATTTCATGACCCACCTGTAAAATCCCCGGCTGATGCCGACTTTGACACGCACAATTACACAATCCGGATGTGCCGGCTCTTCCTGTACAGAAATAGAATCCCGGAACTGTTCCATCATGTCATCCAGTAAAAATTTCTTGATCCGAAGTCTGACATGTTCGTAGCGTTCCGGCTCAAACATATCCAGGACAACACCCTCTGCTTCCGGCAGGATTGGTCTCAGATCCGTTGTCTCGCCTTTCTTGATATTTTTCATGCGATCAATCCGGTAGGTTCTTGTTTCATGTGTGATTTCATTGATGCATTTCAGATAGAATCTTTCATTGAAATAGACCACTTTGCAGGGGATCATTTCACGGCTTTTATCATAATAACGGATCTGTTTCCGGGTATCATATTTGCCATATTCAAAATTGATTTTCCGATTTTCTGAGATAATCTGGTGAACAAGATCCAGATTTTCCAACAGATCCATAGAAGGTCGGAGCTGATTTCTGAGAGAGATCCGGCTGATGAGTTGTCTGACTTCATCAACAGAACACAGACCCTCGAATTTTTTAATTAAATTCTGTTTCTGATGGTCTGATAAAAATTGATTGATGCTCACGGAATCGACAATAAACCGGATTTCATTGAATGTAAAGCTTTTCCGGACGAGATAATAATATGCTGTGTTGTGTTTGCCGGAAGTCACACGGATATCATTTCCGGAAGTCTGCAAACGTTCTATATCTCTGCGGATTGTAAGAATAGATGGAGTCCGGATTTCTTCATAGCTTTCGAGATGTTTCTGGATCTCTTTGAGTGTGACCTGCTTTTTTTCATTGGTTTGACTGGAAAGATAATCCAGGATGTAAATAATTCTCTGGTGTTCCATAATAATCTTAAAATCTCCTGAAATTAAATTTAAAAAAATTCTAGTTATGCAAATTCTGAACAGATAGTATGCTATAATACTATCATGATATAGTTCTTATCTGCATGATAAATCATTTTGTTCTGTCGTTTATGGGGATAGGCGGCAGAACAGCAAAAGGGGTAAGGGTTTTAAAAAACTGCTGCATGGGGTTTGCAGCAGCTTTTTTTGTTTTGCCGGTTATACCAGACTACATCAAGCCAATATCTTGTTTTGACAAGTCGAAATATTCTTCCAGAATAGCGATATAATACCGGAATACAACTTTGCCGTTGTAGTACATGACATCACCCTCATCCGGGATGCCAAGACTCTCCAACTCCTGATCTGTCAGAGTAGAGAGTGTCACAGTTTTGAAATCTTCTACTGTAATACCGAGCTTTTCCCTGGCTTTCTCACTGAGAGAATCCAGTTGAAGCTGTTCTTTTTCAGTCTCAAGTACAGCACGTTCCCGTTCGCCGAGTGAGATAATCGTCTTGTGGTAATCTTCCTGTGTCATTTTCATGGTCTGCCCGTTATTGAACATGACTTCGTAGGCATCACGTCCCAGCAGATCCATTTGCTTATCGCTGAGTGTGACCTGAATCTCATCAGACAATGCATATAACTGCTCTGTGATTTCCTGACGGCTTTCTGTTTTCCATTCGATTTCACAGGTTTCCTGCAACGGGCGTTCAATTAAAACATCATGAGAAAGCCCTTTGATCCGGAAATAGAACATGTCAAAATACACTTTGTCAAGTGTATTGCTTTCAACAGAAATTTTCGTACTGCCGTTGGAACTGTCTGTTGTATTTGTGACTTCATAGCGATACAGACCTGACGGGGAAACACCTGTCTTAACAGTTGTTGTGACGGTTGCAGGTGCAAACATGGAAGTGACCAGAAAATACACAAGTGAGCCGACCAGATAGACCAGCAGGAAGATCGTACCCCAGATCGTCTTTGCTGTCTCGCTAAGACCAGACAGGAAGAAAATTGCAAGAGCCATTAAAGCAAGCGGTGCAAGAATGTTCCATTGTCCGAAATAGATCATCACAGGAAGTACCATGACAGGCAGCATGACAAGGCTTGTAATTTTTGTGAGTAGCTGTTTCCGTGTATAGAGCATTGTTGTCAGTGCCAGAACGGATCCGCCTGTGACGATCATGCAGGCAGTACCTGGTTCACGCAGATCGAGTGTGTAAAAGACAGACAGATAGGCAAAAAAGATGATAATTGCACAGTAAAATGGACTGAGTAGAGAGAAGACTCGTTTTGTCCATTTATTCCCAAAGAATTTAGCACCCATTCCGATTTTCCTTTCTTTTTTTAGTTTCTGAAATAATAAAATAGAGATGCTATTAGCTATTATAGCATTTTCTGCCGTAAATGGCAAGTAGTTTCAGAAAAATATTTTTAATTTTTTTGAAAAAATAGCTTGACAAATGAAAAATCCTGTGCTATAATAGTTTCTG
>CAMWOX010000081.1 GCA_947175975.1 uncultured Ruminococcus sp. | reverse complement strand
CCACCATTGTTGCCAGTCCCGACAAGAAACAGAAAATTATTTTTATCGGGGTATTCTTCCAGCAGAATGTCAGCCAGAGCTTTTCCGGCATTTTCCATCATCTGGGAATAGGAAACTCCTGCTTGATCTGTGAGTTGTTCCAGTATCCGCATTTGTTCCGGTGTTACCAAATAATCATTCTCGTACAAAATAAAATCACCTCTGTTTATTTCAATTCTCTTGGCAGAAACGGCTCTAATGCGGCACGAAATTCTGAATTTGGTGTGAAATACAGACAGCAGTCGCCATATTCCGGATGGTGAAATTCTGCATAGTATTCTTCTTCGTCATCAGATTCTTTCATAAGAGAAGTTCCCACAGCAAGAAACATTGTCAACTCTGTATTATGATCTTCTTCTGGACAGACACCTGCTTTTCCATAAGCCGTGAAACTCTTGACTTCAATACTGAGCATAGACTTGCGCTTTGCCTGACCGGAAATCTTATCAATATCCAGAATCCCGTTTGTGCAGGAATATTCATATTCCGTATTGCACATTCTGAGAAAATAAACCAATGCCCAGATGACACAGACAGGCAGAACAAGAGCGAGTGCGAATCCCATGAATGCCAGCAAAATCGAAATAATACTGACTGTTACAGCAAGAATAACCGCACACGCTCGTTTCATATCATCCTGTGTTGTACTCTGTTTTCTGACAAGCTGTTCTGCAAATATATCCATCATGATAAAAAGCCTCCGGTTATGCGAAAAATAAAATAATCTATTCTATTTTAACATAATTTGCAGAAAATAGCAAGCATATCTGAAAAAATTTCAGGAAATTTTCAAAATTTCTCCGACTGCATGACGTGCAGGGGCATCCGGGATCTCTGCGGCATGACCAAGCGCAATCAATGTGGAAACAGTTTCACTTTCCGGAAGATTCAGGATTTCAGCAATTTTCTGTTCATCGAAAATGCCCATAATCAGCGTTCCGAAACCGTTGGCATACGCAGAAAGACAAAATGTCTGAGCAGCGATTCCGGCATCGAAAGATTCCCAGTGTGTATTCTTGGAAGTCGTAAAACTGCCATCCGGTTCATAACCGGATAAATTCCGGACACTCGTCAGAATGACCAGAGCAGGGGCATTCTGGATATTATATTTGTTTTTGGAAAAATCCAGTGTGCCTTGTTCTGCAATCTGATTTTTCAGCTCTGGATTGAGAATTGCATAATATCTTGCCGTCTGGGAATTTTTCCAACTCGGTGCAAAACGTGCTGTTTCCAGAATTTTTTTAATTTCCTGTTCTGAAACAGTCTGTTCCGTGTAATGCCGGATGCTCCGGCGTTCTGTGAGTCCTGTCAATAAATCCATAAAAAACCTCCTGCAAATTATAATAATTTTACTTTCCGATATACAATATGCATCTTTGGATTTTTCATAATAACACCATCCCGGTGATAATGTCCGCAGTACCAGTGTTCATACTGCATTTTTACAGCAATTTCATCCAGAAAATCTGTCAGAATATTATCCGGATAAATGGTATTGTCGTTTCCAAACAACTGATGTTGGATACTGCTTGGCAAACAATGTGTAATCACATAATCCACTTTCATACGGTGTCCCAGCAAATTGGCTCTTGCCTCCTGGATTTCTTTTCTAGTCGGAAGTTCCTGCTGCCACCAGGTGATCCCTGGTAGCCGAAATTCTTTGTCATGACTTTCTGCGCCGCCCATTGTAAAAAAGCTTTTTCCATTAATTTCAAAAACCTGCCCACGCATGAGCTGCATCACACTGGGAGAAATTCTGCGGATTTTTCCGCCATTCCAGTTTTCAACAGGATATAATAATTCAAGAAGATCAAAATTTTCATGGTTTCCATCGACAAAAAGCGTTGTGAAATTCCTGTCTTCCAACCATTGCAACAGACGGATTTCTTCTACGGAACTATCCCAAACGAGACCAAAATCACCAGTAATGATTAAATAATCATCTTTTGTCATAGTATCAAACAATTCCTGATAAGTAAAAGAAAGGCGTTCAAAATCCTGTCTGTCACGCAGACCATGAATATCTCCTGTCACGAGAAACATGCCCGGATCTCCTTTCTGAATTGAATTTATAATTTATTTTAACATTTTTTTTCATTTTTGTCAATAGGTTTTTCAATATGCTGTACATTATTTCCTCAATTATAGCAAGAATCCTCATCTCTACGCATAGCATAATCTGATAATACATATTTGAAAGAATATATATCTTATGATTTATTTCAATTCATGGACGTGCCAGGTTCTTTGTGCAGATTTACAAAAATCACTGTAAATGGCGAATATTATGGCTTTTACTTTGCAATTGAATCTGGATGATAGCAGAAAATAAACCCTTTCAGATAAGAACCTTTTATCTGAAAGGGAATTATTTTAAGATTTTAAGAAAATGTTATTTTTACTGGATCTGATACATCCGGTTGCCACCGTCACGCTTTGCCGCATGAAGTGCAGAATCCATCCGCATCAGAAGCGTATTGACATCAAGGTTATCACTTGGTAAGTAATGATAAAGACTTGCAGAAACAGGTGCTTGCAGCACCAGACTGCCTGCGACCATGGTCGGCTGACCGATACCAAGCCGGATCTGTTCTGCCAGCTGCTGTGCCTGAACGTCGGAAACATGCTCATAGAAAATCATACAGAACTCGTTTCCGGTAATATTGAACATCTCAGCGTATTCAGAGTATTCTTCTTTCAGACGTTCTGCAATTGTAGAGAGATATTCATCTCCGACCTCATAACCGTACATGTCGTTGATATTTCTGAAATTATCCACATCGAAAACAGCGATATTGAACTGTGCATTGTTAATCAGCTGTGAGAGGCTCTCATCCAGTGCATAGCGGTTTTTCATACCTGTCAGAATGTTTGTCATTGCGGAATCCAGCAATTTTTTCCTGGATTTTGTGAGACGTGCGCTGGCTTCGTTGAGTTCCCGGGTCTGGTTCTGTACTTCAATCAGTGTCTTAACCTGTCTATTGCCAAAAACAACTAACATGATAATCAGAATAATTACCATGATAACCAGGCTGATCTGTGCTGCACCATGATTCATAGCAATTTTTACACGGCTCATAGCCGCTTCCCTGGAAGTAATTTCTGTTACTGCACCAAGCATTTCATTGGCAATCATCCAGAGCGGATTCAATTCCTGCACATAAATGTCAACAGCCTCTTTGCTGTCCATCGTCAGCAACCTGTCTTTGATGTCATCGATTTTGTTCTCATAAACATCAAGAGCATACATAACATGTTTAAATCTTCTGGTTGCATTTTCAGAACGATCTTTCACACTTTCCAGAAAGATCTGTTCTTCTTCTCCCAGTGTAATCATACTGTTTTCAATCTGATTTAACAAAGCTTGTTTCTCCGATTCTACCTCTACGGAAGCAAGCACAAGAACATTCTGATTGATTTTGGAAAATTCTTTTCGCAGTACGGCCACTCTGTTGACAGATTCCAGACTAACATCGTACTGGTCTCTGGTATTGACATACACGAGATTTTCAACAATCATGTTAAACGCAATAAAGACGACATAAATAATACCCATGATAATATACATTCTGCCGATTTTCCGGATACCAGGATCTCGGCGGCGTTTCACATCAATTGTATTTCTTCTGGTATTTTTTCTAGCCATTTTCAGCCCTCCTTTAATTGCCAGATGGATTTACGAGGAACTGAATATATTCCTCATTGATGTTATCCGCTGTGACAAGTACTGCACCAGTATCAATTGATGGCTGTACCTGTTCGCCCTGAATCAGACTTCTGGCAGTACGAACACCCATATAACCCATATTATATGGATTCTGGACGATGACAGCATCCAGAATGCCGCTTGTGATATAATCATATGCACCACTGAAATAGTCAAAACCGACAAGCTGAACTTCATCCGGCTGAATTGTCCCGGCATCAATCAGCTCCTCGATTGCCTCGCACGCACCACGAGTACCAGGCTGATTGGTTGCATAAACCAGATTCACATGCTGTTCTGTAATCAATTTTTTGACCATATCTTTGGAAATCTCCATATCGCCCTCACCATTGAGAGACTCAAGGATTTTGATATTTACATCAGAAGCAGCTGATTTTGAACCAGGTTCATCTGGTACTTCCGGAGGATTTCCCTGGTGGGAATTATTTGGCTTGGAACCTGCACCTGCCGGCTTATCTGCCTTCTCATCCTCCGGCGGATTGATTTCCTGCATAAAACCACTCATACGGAGAGTAGCCGTGGAAGTACTTCCATGGTAGACCACACCAATTGTGCCGTCATTCTGGAGAATTTCCTTGGCACTTCTGGCGGCAATTGCAGCCGCAGAGGCATTCTGCGTGCCGATATAACAGGCTCTGCCATCGTAAGTAACATCTGAATCAATTGTCAGAACGGGAATGCCAGCACTATTGGCTTTGGAAAGTGCTTCATTCTCAGCATCCGGATCAATTGCGGCTAACACAATTGCATCTACACCGGCGGCAACAGCTTCATTGATATTTGCAATCTGCTGATCCACATCTTCTATATCCGGACTAAGCTGCATAATATTCACTTTCATTTCCGCCTGGGCATCATCACACGCCTGACGGACAGAATCCCAGTATTCGTCTTTGTTCTTGTTCTTACAGATCACTGCAATTGTAATATTCTGTTCTTGCCGTTCTGATGCACAGCCCGTGGCTGAAAGCATGGACAGAAGAAGCATACAGCCCACTGCACCTCTCATCAGACTTTTCATTCTCAAAAAAATCAACCTCCTTCAGTATCACAGGGTTATCTCAGTAAACAGTCAGATTTCTATTTATTATAACATATTTTTCAAAAAAATACAAGTGCTAAATATCACGAATTTACAAGTATATTTCTGTCTATTTTTCCCTTGCTTTTTCTCAGCCGAAAAGAAATGCTTTTTTTTTGGTGCGAAGTGCCATATTTTTGCTTCTCTTTTTTGTAGGAAATATAAAAAATCGGAAAATCCGTCTGCAATCTATTGACAATCTGCCGGATTCATGTTATACTTTTTGTAAATGTGTGTGTGATTTTCATTTCAGCATCACAGACACTGCACTGATCTGATCACAGAAAAACGAGATTCGTTTTTTGGTATTTATTTTTCAAGATCTTTTCAAGAAAGGAGAGGCTGCTCAGGAATCATGCCTGATTTTTATATGACATGTTCCTGAATATAAATTCTTGAATTTTATAGATTTATATTTTCAGCAGCAGGAATTTTATGGTCAATGTAGCAGGATTTGAAAACACAGTCGCTGTCAGTCAGAAACTCAAGGGTATGCTCCAGCAGTTCGGCAATGAAATTTTAAGTAATCCCGATCAGTTTATTTCTTTAATGAATGACTATATCCCGGAGTATGAAAAAGAACGTCGACTGTTGAAGAACGTTACCAAGAGCGGTGTTCTGACCGCCATGCAGAGAGGTGATAATCAGAAAATCTCTGAAATGAAAGCCAAAGAATATATGATGAACGAAATGTTTCTCTCAGAGAGTGCTGTTGAGTTCGTCATGGTCTGCTTCACCTATCTGCTTGACTGGCCTTATGAAACAACAATGCCAGAACAGGGTGCAATGGCAGCACCGGCACAGGCATTCCCCGCCCAGCCGCAGTTTGTCAATGCCAATCCGTTCAGTCCTCCCCCTGCTGCCGGTTATGGCGGACAACCCATGACACAGGCACAGCCTATGGCAAATATGGCACAGCCGGTAATGCCACAGCAGACTGCACCTGCACCGCAGAGACCGGCAGCTCCGCAGCCCGTTGTAGAAAATCCGATCCCGGAAATCGATCCGACACAGATTTTCAAAAATTCCGATGCCGCACGCTCCCGTCTCAAAGGCAATGTCAAAGTGCCAGGCGGTTACATGATGTTGGATAATTTCTGTTTTGACAGTTTCAAATTCATGAAGAATATAGAACTGCCCTCTACGCTGATTGTCATTGGTCAGTATGCATTCTCTGAATGCAAGCGTCTCAAAACCATTGCAATTCCATCAAGTGTGAGATCCATCGGACAGGGTGCATTCAGCCAGTGTGAGAAACTGAACAAAGTCAGTATCCCGGCTGGTGTAACAGAGATCGCAGACACCACATTCCAGTTCTGCTACAATCTCGAAATTGTGGATCTGCCCAATACAATCATAAGTATCGGCAGTAGTGCATTTGAGGGATGTGAGAGCCTGCGGAAATTAATGATCCCTGACAGCGTCAAGCAGATCGAAGAAGACGCTTTCTCGCATTGTAGCGATCTTGTGATCCGTTGCTATGACAGATCCTATGTACAGAGATACTGTCGGGAATTAGACATCAAAACAGAAATTATCAACAAAAACGGTCGGTTTTAAATTCTAAACTGCAACAAATTACAATTCAGAAAGGGATGAATCCAAATGGTTGAACTGCAAATTGGGCAGTATGTGGAAATGGAATATGGCGGGGCTGCGAAAGTCAAGAAAGTTCTTGGTCAGGGCGGTCAGGGTATTGTTTATCTGGTGGAATTTAACAACATGGATTACGCACTCAAATGGTATGATATTGACAAAATGCGTAATCCCAAAGCATTCCGGCAGAATATTGCCAACAATATCAATGACGGCGCACCGAGCAACAAGTTCCTGTGGCCGAAATATCTCACAAAGCCCATGGAATCCGGCGGCTTCGGATATCTGATGAATCTCAGACCCCAGGGCTATGATTCTTTCGTGGATATTTTAAATACTTACAAGCTCGACATTGATCCGCTTACCGGAAAAGCCATAAAAACTTCCGTTCAGTTCAAGAGCCTGTATGCAATGATCACAGCCGTGATCAATATTGTGAATGCATTCCGTCAGCTCCACAGAGCCGGGAAAAGTTACCAGGATCTGAACGACGGCGGTTTCTTTATTAATATCAAGACCGGTGATATTCTTGTCTGCGACTGCGACAATATCGCCCCGGACGGCAGCAACTTCGGTATTGGTGGAAAACCGGGCTACATGGCACCCGAAGTTGTAAAA
>CAMWOX010000080.1 GCA_947175975.1 uncultured Ruminococcus sp. | reverse complement strand
TGGAAGAACAGACAAAGAGTGCAAAACGCAGAGAAAAAATCAAAACATTTTTGATTATATTTTTAGTCATATTATTATTGCTTACTTTTTTTTCTAATACAATTCTAAATCACAGCCTGCCGACAGTCTCCGCACAATATGCAAGCTATGGTGTCATCACAGAGAAAATCCGTGGAACAGCACTTGTGACTGCAAATCAGAATTATGACATTAAAGCAGACAGCACCCGTGTAGTATCTTCTGTTGCTGTCAAAACAGGAGATGAAGTCAAGGCAGGAGACAAATTATTTGTATTGGAAGCCGCCGATAACCAGGAAGAAATCAAGCTTGCAGAATCTGCTCTGCAAGAGGCAGAACTTGCCTATCAGAAAGCATTGCTGACCGTTGCACCGGATTATACTGCACAGGATCAGGAAATCGCCAACGCAAGAGCAGACTTGCAAACAGCAATCAATAAATTAAACCAGGCAAAAAATCAGAGTTCCAGTGTTTCTGACACAGCATATCAGCAGGCAAATACACAGGTCAGACAAATCTCTGCTAAAATAGAAGAATTAAATACATATCTGATATCTGTTTCCTCTGGCGAACTGGACGGAATCCCTGCACAGTATCTGACAGATTTGCAGAGTGCAAAGACTGTATTGCAAAATGCAGAGAAGAAACTGGAAACAGCACAATCCAAAACAGAATCTATTACGATTGCAGTAAGTTCTGCGGAACAGGAACAAACTGTACTGGCACTGAAAAGAGAAGCCGAAAAAGCAAAAACAGCTTATGAAAGAGCCAAAGCCGATTATGAGAATGCCAAAGAAAATGGCATCACAACTCCAAGCATTGCGGATGATACAGAAAATAATAACTTCCCTGTAACCTCCCTTACAGATCTGGAACGTGCCATGGAAGATGCCGAACAGGCAATGCGCTATGCAAACGAAGACGTAGAAAATGCAGAAATTGCACTGAAAGAAATTAAAGACATGGAAACAGAATTGCAGAATGCAAAAAATGCGGTGGCACAGGCACAAGCAGAACTGGATCAGGCACAGCAGAATTACAAATCCGCTTCTGCAAATATCACTTCTCTGATTCAGAATGATCTGAATACTGCAAGATCTGAATTGGAAAATGCACAGTCTGTCATCAATGCATATGAATCCCATCAATCAGAAATGGGTGGCATGACGGATATCACTTCCCTGGAAGAGAACGTTTCTCAGCAGCAGCGCAATTTGCAGGCTTTAATTTTAACATTGGCGGAAAAAAAGCAGGAAGATACTTTAACACAGCAAATCAACCAGTTGGAATTAAAAAGTCAGCAGAATGTGATTGACAAACAGAAAGAAGAACTGGAAAAATTAAAAAAAGATACTGGGATTCAGACTATCACGAGCAAGAATGATGGTGTTGTCAGCACTATCAGCTGTGCCGCAGGTGATACAGTCATGAATGGCGATACACTGGCGAGTCTGACATTGACAAACTCCGGCTACACAGCACAGTTTTCTGTTACAGCAGAGCAGGCAAAGAAACTTCGTATTGGGATTGTAGCAGAAATTACCAATCAGTATTATAGTGATATCACTGCACAGCTCACAGCGATTCGACCGGATACAGAAAATCCAAAAAGCAATAATAAACTGCTGGTTTTCGATATCACCGGCAATGAAGTCAGCTCCGGTCAGTCACTTGCACTTTCCATTTCCTGCTCCAGTGAAAACTATGATTGTGTTGTACCAACCAGTGCCATCATGGAAGACAACGACGGCAAGTTTGTATTATTACTCAAATCCAAAAGTACGCCTCTGGGCAATCGCTATTATGCAAGCCGCTGTGATGTGACTGTTCTGGCAAAGGATGAAATCAACAGTGCCGTGCAGGGTGATATGAACAGCTCCGATTTTGTCATTACCAATTCTGAAAAGCCTTTAACAGCAGGAACACAGGTTCGCATGGAGGAGAATTAATTTGAAAAAATTAAAAAAACGGCAAATTTTCAGATTCTCTGCCGCAGTGTTCTGTGTGATTCTTGTCATCATCCTGCAAAGCATCAGTGCCATAATTTCCGGCTTATTATATTACCAGCAGGCAGCAGAACGCTGGCGAGGCAGTTCAGAACTGAAATTTTCGCAGATCAGTGCATTTCTCCGTCAGGAAGTAAATTTTGATACAAACAGTATCACATCTTTGCATGAACAGATTGATACGCAATTAACTTCTGCATCCCTGGAAGCCAGTTCGGATGATGCACGGCTTTGGTATGATTGTTACAGTTCACAGGGAGAGCAGATGGAGATCACAGGAACACGCAAAAAATCCGCAGAAGCCCTGGTCACTGTCGTGGGTGGTGACTTTTTCACAATGCACACACCGGAACTTGCTGACGGCAGTTATTTCCAGAAATCGGATCTGATGCAGGATCGGGCAGTGATTGATACAACACTTGCCTGGCAGTTATTCGGCTCTTCAGAAGTTGCAGGTATGGAGATTCAGATCCGGAACAGATCCTGTCTGATTGCAGGTGTCATCAAACCGGAATCGGATTATGCCACGGAGACAGCTTACGGTGATACACCAAGGATCTATATTTCTTATACACTCTATCAAGAATTGCAGGGCGGATCTGCCGGGACGCATATAGACTGTTATGAAGCAGTTCTGCCGAATCCGGTGAAAGGCTTTGCAAAGAAATTAATCACAGAATCCATTGACTCTGAGCAAAATGACAGGATAACAATTTTCGAAAATACAGGGAGATACAATCTTTCTGGAAGATGGAAACAGCTCCGGCACATCCGGGAACTGGTTACTTCTGAAACAGTGACTTATCCCTATTGGGAAAATGCCGCAAGAATTATTTGCTTTGATACGGCAATGCTGTTATTTCTAAGTATTTTGTTACTGCTCTATCCTGTGATCTATTTTGTCTGGCTGTGCTGGAAATTTTACCAGTTTACAGATAAGACAATCTGGGAGAAACGCATCGCATTCCGGAATCGTTATCGTCCGCAGATCCGGTATGATCTGGAACAGGATCAAAATTCTGAAATATGAAAAAAATAAATCATGCCATAGCAAGTGCTAAGGCATGATTTTTCTGTATCAGAAAATCATTATCTTTCCGAGCAAAACTCTACTTTTTCGCCATTCAGGATTTTATTCGTTGTCCTGACAGCACACATCTTACCACACATGGAACAGGTATGCCGTTCTGCAATGGGCGTACTCTCATAATATGCTCTGGCTTTTTCGGGATCAATGCAGATCTTGAACATTTCTTCCCAGTCAAGCGCATGACGGGCTTTTGCCATCCGGTTATCTATTTCACGGGCATGGGGAACGCCTTTGGCAATATCCGCCGCATGTGCCGCAATCTTACTTGCCATAATCCCCTCTTTGACATCATCTACATCCGGAAGACGCAGATGCTCCGCCGGTGTGACATAGCACAGGAAATCCGCACCATTTGTTGCGGCAATCGCACCACCAATTGCAGAAGTGATATGATCATAACCGGGCGCAATATCCGTCACCAGAGGACCAAGCACATAAAAAGGTGCATTATGGCAGATTCTCTTTTGGAGTTTCATATTCGCAGCGATTTCATTCATTGCCATATGTCCCGGTCCTTCGACCATGACCTGTACATTCTTAGCCCATGCACGTTCTGTCAAAGCCCCCAGTTCAATCAGTTCTGCGATCTGTCCGGCATCTGTTGCATCATCAATACAGCCAGGACGGAGGGCATCACCGAGACTAATTGTCACATCATATTCATGCAGAATGTCAAGCACTTCATCATAGTACTCATAGAATGGATTTTCATTTCCGGTCATCATCATCCAGGCAAACAAAAGTGAACCACCACGGGAAACGATATTCATCTGACGCTTGTCACGAATGAAAGCCTCCACAGCCCTGCGGTTAATGCCTGCATGAATTGTCATAAAGTCCACACCCTCTTCAGCATGTGCCTTGACGACTTTCAGAAAATCCTGTGCAGAGATTTCCAACAGATCTTTCTCCAGATAGCCGATCGCATCATACATAGGAACAGTCCCGATCATAGCCGGAGAACGCTCAATTAATTTTGTACGAAACTGATTTGTTTTTCCGTAATTGCTCAGATCCATGATTGCCTCTGCACCGAATCTGATTGCCATATCGACTTTCTGCATCTCCACATCATAATCTTTGACATCGCCGGAAATTCCGAGATTGACATTGATTTTTGTCCGGAGTTTCGAGCCGATTCCCTCCGGGGAAATGGATTTGTGCCGGATATTGCAGGGAATTGCCACTTCACCCTTTGCAACAAGCTCCCGCAATTCTTCCGGATTGATCAATTCTTTTTCCGCAACAATCTGCATTTCAGGTGTAATAATCCCCTGTTTTGCGGCTTCCATCTGTGTATAATAGGTTTTGCTACTCATGATTTCAGTCATTCCAGCCTTTCATAATTTGTAATAAATTCTTAGCAGCATTCTGAATAGGATCAGAGCCGAATACTGCGGAAACAACGGCAATGCCATCCAAATGATATTCTTTAAGTGTGGATGCATTTTCTTCTGTAATACCACCGATTCCCACAATAGGGATTTTTACAGATTCCCGGATCTGTCTGATGATTTCCGGTGTAATCCGGATTGCATCCGGCTTGGTACTGGATGGGAAAATCGCACCGACACCGAGATAATCCGCCCCGGCATTCTGTGCATCTACTGCCTGCCGGAGTGTTTTCGCTGTTGCACCGATGATAAAATTTTCTCCAGCATAATCCCGGATTTCTTTCACAGGTGTGTCCTTGATACCAACGTGAACACCATCCGCTCTGGATTCCAATGCGATTTTGTAATCATCATTAATAATCAATTTGACATGATATTTCTCACAGATTTTTTTCACTTCAACAGCCTGTGCAAACAGCTCCTGCCGGGATAAATTTTTCTCACGGAGCTGTAAACAAGTAACACCTCCAGCAAGAGCCTGTTCTATCGACTGATAGAAATTTTGATTTCCCAGACAAGCTCTGTCTGTGATGGCATATAATTTTAATTCTTGGGGTCTGATTCGCATAAAAAATCCTCCAGAAATTTTGTAATACTCTCACACTGCATGAAGCCACTCATGATACAAGCACCAAATGCACCAGCATCCTGGACGTACCTGATATTTTCTGATGAGATACCCCCGATTGCATAAACTGGAATCTTTACACTCTGGCAGATTTCTTCCACAAATTGCAGACCCCGTGGCGGGAGATTTTTCTTGCAGTCTGTCTGAAAAATATGTCCTGCAATCAGATAATCTGCATGGAGAGCTTCTGCTTCTTGTGCCTCCTGGACAGAATGGACAGAAACGCCGATCTGTAAAAAGCAATCACGATTTTTCAGATCCCGGAATAGATTCATAGGCAGGTGAATCTTTTCGATTTTCAGCTCCTGTGCAGGATACACAAAACTATGCAGAATCAATTCCGGATTTTCCTGTAAAACCTGTCTGGCTAATGCGTGATATTCTGATTCTGTGAGATCTTTTTCACGCAGAATAACCGGAATCCCCAATTTTGCAAGTTCCCGGATTCTTATCAGGAAATCCCCCTTGCAAAGCTTTCTGTTTGTCACACATAAAATACGAAACATATTAAATATATAAATAATCATTCAGAACAGGCTGTAAGCCCTCAGCAGACATGTCCTGATACATCTGAGCAAAACTTCTGCCATCATTGATTTCAAACTGTTCATCGCCCTCAGTCTGAGATTCCGTGCCGTTATATTTGCTTTCATGATCGCCGATTCCGGTAGAAACCCCGGCGGAGATCTTCGTCGCACAGATTTTGACAATCCCGTCCCGGAAACTTTTGCTTTCTCTGGACGATACCGTAATCCCGGCGAACGGCAGGAATAATCTGTAAGCACACAAAATCTGACATAATTGTTTTTCGTGTACGTCCTGCGGATTGATCGTCTGATTGTTCATAATCGGACGCAGTCTCGGACAGGACAGAGAAATCTCAGCGTGTGAATATTTTCTTTGCAGATAATACATGTGGAGTGCCGTTGCAAGAGCATCTTTCCGGAAATCAGACAACCCCAGCAGAGCTGATCCGGCAACGCCACGCATACCGCCTCGCAAAGCACGTTCCTGTGCGTCAAAACGATAAGGGAATACCCTCTTATGCCCTGCCAGATGGAGCTGTTCATATTTTTCAAGATCGTAAGTCTCCTGGAAAACCGTCACATAATCCACACCGCAGGTATGTAGATAAGCATAATCTTCCGTATTGACAGGATAGATTTCAACACCGACCATCCGAAAATATTTTCTTGCCAGTTTGCAGGCTTCCCCGATGTAAGTAATATCACTCTGCGCCTTGCTCTCCCCTGTCAGGATCAAAATTTCTTCCATACCGCTATCAGCAATGATCTGCATTTCATGTTCAATCTGTTCCAGTGTGAGTTTCATGCGCCGGATGTGATTATAGCAATTGAATCCACAATAGACACAGTAATTTTCGCAGTAATTTGCGATATACAAAGGTGTGAATAAATATACTGTGTTGCCGAAATGCTTTCTTGTCTCGATTCTTGCTTGTTCTGCCATTTGTTCCAAAAACGGCTCAGCCGCCGGAGAGAGCATAGCTTTGAGATCTTCAATATTTGTATTTTCATGCTGTAATGCCCTCTGCACATCAAGACCGGTATAACTAGAAGCATCATAACTCTTTACATGAGAAATGACTTTCTCATAAATATCAGACTGGATCTGTTCTTGTCCGGACTGATATTCCAGAGGATTTGTCCGGGAAGCCGGATTATTTTCCAGTTCATGTTTTTTCTGCAATGCCTGTTCAGAAAGCGCATCACTATCAATCAGAAATTGATTTTTCTGATATTCCATTCTACAAGATCCTTTCTTGAATCGTATTTTTATTCATCACGCAGAAATCCTGTAAGCGTATCAGACGGCGCACCGCCACGCATGAGAACTCTGCCCAGTCCGGAAAGATATGCTTTTCTTCCGGCTTCCACAGCCTGACGGAATGCATCTGCCATCAAGGGAAGATTGCCCGCAGTTGCCAGAGCCGTATTACACATCACAGCACTTGCTCCCATCTCCATAGCCTCACAAGCCTGAGAC
>CAMWOX010000079.1 GCA_947175975.1 uncultured Ruminococcus sp. | reverse complement strand
GCTCCCGGCAGATTTTTTCAATTGCCAGCCGTTCCGCCCAGTCGAACGTGTCAATAATCACAGACTGATAATTTTTCTGCTGGTGATTTTCCAGAATGAACGTGATTTCATCACATAACATATCCCAACAGATCGGGCGAGGAAGTCTCCTGACATTCATGTGTGTGGTACTACCCTCACAGTCGATAAAAATCGTACCGGGAAACTGGGCGGCAAGCGAAGACTTGCCGACACCTTCCTGTCCGTAGCAGACGATTTTCAGACCGGAATTGTTCTGAACACCGTTGATTTCTTCAAAATTCAAACTCATGAAATTTTCTCCCTTCTGATTATTTAAATTTAATTTTTTCATACAATCCGGACACAATTCCTGATCTCCGGACTGATAAAAATCTTCGTCATCCAGTTCTGCGCCACAGTGATCGCAATATCCAATGTCAACTACGTCATAGCTGAAACATGTACTACATTTGTAGGCATGATACCCCATACAACGCTGGGGATCAGAATATTTGTGGCAGAACATTTCCGTCTTTGTCATCCCTGCACCTGCTTCCGGATTTCGTTCAGGGAATCCCCGGCATCTTTGAATAAATTCGCTGACTGCTCCAGAAACTTCGCCTGTGGATGGTCACACAGAAAATCAAATAACTGCGAAAGACTGTTGCTGATTGTCACCAACTGAATCCGGAATTGCTTGGATTCCTGGGATTCTTCCGGCTCGGCGGATTTTTCCGCAAGCTGCGCTTGCAATGCCTTAATTTCCGCCTGGTGTTTCCGTTTCAGCTCGTTCATTTCCTGCCAGCTTTTTTCTTGCAGAGCGTCATATTTTTCCGCCCATTCATGGGAATTGTTATGCATTGCTTTCACAATATTCTGATATTCCGGCGTCTTTTCAGGCTGTAACTGCTCCTGATTCTGGTACTCGCAAACTTTCTGTTCCAGTTCGGCACGCTGTTCCTCTAAGGCTTCGTTCTGGATGGTCAGTCGCTCAATCTCCTGCTTGTCCTCTTCGGAATGATACACCTCAACAGGGCGATTTTCTAACTCTTGGATCTGGCTTTCAAGTTTCATGATTTCGTCTTGCTTTTTCTGCAAGGCTGATTCAGACTGTTTCTGTTCGTCTTTCAATTTCTGATTATTTTGTTTCAGCGTATTGATTTCTGCTTTCAGCTCCTTAACAGTAACACCCTCTACATCAACCGTTTGAATGATTTCCGTTCTCTGTTCGGGTTGTAGCGTCGCAAGCTCTAACAATTTGGCGACTCCCAGATTTTCAAAATGGACAATCGATTGTCCATTTTTTTCTTGTTTCAGCATTTCGGCAATCCTTAAAAGGCCCTTTCCATAGCTTCGAGAAAAACCCTTGCTTTTGCAATACTCTTCAAAAGTACGAAATCCGAGCTGTTTGTACAATTTGCCGTCATGCATCAGCTTTACGCCCTCGCAAATTTTTGTGATTCCTGTGTACGCCAATTCCATACCAGAATTGACAAGGGCATCTGCCTGCACTGCCTGACTCAATTCCACCGACAAAACGGTGACTTCCGGCTTGTTTTCTTCCATTTAAATTTCTCCTTTCATGCTGCCGATTCCATCAGTTTCCGCTTTCCGAAAACGGCTTGCAGATAAATTTTGTACTTTTCCACAAATTCTATCACTTCTGGTGTGGGATCACGATTCCGTTCTCCCCGGACTTGCACAATTCTGCCGTTTGTGCTGACTTCCATGGTGTAGAATGGCTTGTCCGGATTATCTTTCTGCCGAATAAACAGAATGTGCAGTTTGCCCTCGGCGTGCCGTCTTGCATAACCGGCAACGCAATGATGCTGCCTTGCACCTTCTTTCACAATTTCTTCGACAGATTCCGGAATCCGGATCAACAGATTTCCGGACTGGAAAGCTAATTTCTGCCGTTCTTTCAGATGCTGTGCAAACAGTTTCTGTGCTTGTTTCAGACGTTTTGCCTGTTCCTGTCTTTCCTGTTCTGCCCGGATCGCCTGGAGTGCGGAAGATGTTCGCCTGTGGGCATCAGCAAGACATCTCGGAAAACGGATTTCACGGGATTTCAAATCATAGTGCAGTTCACGGCATTCACTCAGATAATCCCGGTAATCCGAAAGTAAAACATGCTGATTTTCCACGGAATAACGCTGATTCTGTTTTCGGAGATATTTCAGGACTTTCCGTTTTTTGCTGTCATCACTGAATACACTCAGATAGCCATAGCAACCCTGTATGACAGGAATCATCTCCAGACGTTCCGTTTCTGACAGAAACGGCGTGTTTTCTTTTGCAGTGTGATAAACATCCACCGCAATATTTCGTCTGCGGATTTCACGGAGTTCATAGGCATTCAGACCAAGCATTTTACGGACATCGTTCTGTTGCCAGTCAATCCAGTCCGGCACAAAGCTTTGATAATATCCGAACCATTCGCTGATCATCTTTGCACAGCCGATTTTTATCAGATACTCGACATTCGGATGCTTGCAATAAAACTGAATGTACCGGAACATCTGATAATTGGTTAAATCCGGACAATCCAACTGTGCGTATTGCAGACAGGTATCTTTCAGCGGACTGAAATCCAGAACCTGATAATTCAAGTCACGGTGATAGTTCATGCCGGACTGATCCCATGTCGGTTCTGTATAGTTTTTGGTATAACACCAGCCTGACGAATGTTTCCAGTAGCGATAGCAGAATTTTCCGTCAAATGCATAACGTTGTGTTTCAGTAATTCTGTAATGCTCTCGTGCCGGAAGATTCGGACTTTTCTCCATCCGCAGGCGGATTCTGATGCAGAACGCATAGCATATCTGATTTTCACCTTTCCGGAAAATCACGAAATTACTGGCATTGCGTTCGCCCTCAACGCTATAACAATAGCAGTCACACATGGCTGTGACAGGCTGATGACAAGCAGGGCATACAGAATCTTTCTTATGTTCGAGGTTAAGCAGATATTCCGGATTGTCGGTCAGCGTAATGGTTTCGCCGCAGTTACCACATTTGCAGGATTGATGGTCATGTCGGAACATCATGAAATGTTTCATCTTTTTCAGACAGCCGTCAATTTCCTGCTGTGTGAGTTCGGGAAAATCCTGCAACAGGATTTTCGCTTTTTCTTCTTTCTTCATGTTGTCGCTCCTCAGAAGTCCAGATACCTGGATGCATTGAAACTGACTGTAATCTTCTTTGGCTTGGGATCAGCCTCGCCAGGATCTCCGGCATGATCGCCGATCAGATCAATCCGCATCTGGAAATTGACCTTTGCACCCGGAAAATAGAACTCCACTGCCTTAGAATATACCTTGAAGTCAGAAATGCTCTGTCCGGCATTCTTTGCGACAGCGTCAAGGCAATCCTGAAAACTTTTTCCGGACTGTTCAATTGCCTGTGCAAATTCCTGTTCCTGTTCGCAGAATTGCCGGAGTGCCTGGGCAGTTTCTTCCGCAATGGCAATCTGCACTCTGCCCTTAATAGATTTTTTATCGAAATATTTTTCAAAATCCACTTGACAAATTCCTCTCTTCCTGGTAAAATTAAAACATGCTATAATAGAAATGATTTGTTTTTGAATTTTTCTCCCTTACTTGATTTTCGTCAGGTAAGGGAATTTTTTTTACATCCTGTTTTCACAGCACACCTTGTAACCCTGCAAATTCTCGTCCCACTGACGAATGATCAGATCACATTCGCCGTCGGTTTCTGCTTCCCAGTCTGCACAGGCTTTCTCGATTTCTTCCAGTGTGTCGCAATCCGCCACAGCACCGTAGCATTCGTAGAAATCGTACAACTGATATTTCTTGTGTGTCACGTTTTCACCCCCTTTCCTGTTTCAGCTCTTTCCATTTTGTCATCAGAACTTCCAGATCATCAAGTGTTGCATGTATTCCAGTATCTGCAATTGCCCTGCATTGTTCAGTGATTTCTATTTGCAGTTGTTGCAGAGAAAGCGACCGCACTATTTCTTTTGTCTTTCGACGATCATACGAAATCAGATCGCCGTCAATCAGTTCCCACTGTCTGCCGGCACAGTCGAATCGTGTGTAATTGCATTCATAATCAAAATAGATCGGACTTCGCTGGAATGTTTTTTTTACACGGTAGACACCATATTTGTTGCGCTCGAACTCCTGCACTTCATGCCGGATTTTTATTTTTTCTGGTATAAATCCGAATTTTTCGGACAACAACTGCGTTGCTTCTTCGTCCGACATGGTGCAACATACTTCAAACATTTCCGTGTAGTCTTCCTGATTCATGTGCGTTCCAACCTCTTCACAGTATTTCCATTCCAGCTCTTTGTCAAGCTGTTTCTGGAGTTCTGCAATTTCCTGCTGCCGGCTAATTTCCGCCATATCAGCAAGACGCTGAATCTTTTCGGCAATGCCGTCAATGTTTTTCACATATTCCCGGCAAAACTCCTTTTTGTCCTGCTCTGACTCCATGTACTCTTGTTCAATCACGCTGTACATGCTCAGTGTCGGTCTGAATCCTGTCAGGGATTCAAATTCTTCTCGTTGCATTTTTAATACCTCCTAATATTTAATTTTCAAAATGCAATGCCTTTCGGCTGGGATGGGGCTTTTTAGGATATGCCCCTCAGAACCTGGATTTGTTTTATTCAATCAATACACTAATGATCGACAATACTAAAATACTAATAATTGCTACAACATCAATATTTTTGTTACGATTATCATTTAGTCTAATAATAAATGCTAATATTAAAATGGTAAAACCTAAAATATAATTTAGCATTTGTTATCAGCTCCTATGCCGTTGATATTTGTTAATTTCAGTTCATCTTTTCTCTGCATTCTGTAAATACCTCACTTTCAAAATTTTCCGGGACATTCCACCCGGCATACGCTCTTGTTCTACGAACAAATTTAGGAGACGGACGGATGTTCTCCGAAATTTCTTCCTGCTTTGGGTTTGAAATAGAAGCAGATTCAGCAATGTATTTCAGACTCTCAAACAACTCTGGGTTTACACGTTCCATGTAGGCAAGCAAATCTTCATCAGGTCGCTGACCCTCTGGGATTTCTTTCTTTTGGCTCATGTTCGTTTCCTCCTAATATTTCAATTTGTTGTCCATCATGTCTTTAGCTGCAAATGCCGTAAAAGCAATTACAGCTTTGTCTCTTTGTTCCTGTGTAATGCAACCCAACAGTTCCAACATTGCACTAAATTCTTTTTCATTCAGCTTGTATGCTTTGCTGATTGTTGCAACTGCAATTGCTACATTGATAAAATCAGGGATTTCCTTATTTTTGATTTCTGGCATAACTTTCACTCCTATTCTATTTTTAAAATATGTTGCCTTTCGGTGTTACCTGGGCGTTCCTTTGCTGTGATTATAGTATACCACAAAAGTTATCTTTTGTCAATAGAGAAATAAAAAAATAAGATAACTTTTGTTATCTTTGTAACTTTGAACAGATACAATAGTTATCTTTTATACATGTTTTATAAATTTTTCACAAAAATTAAGACCACAAAAGTTATCTATTGACTTAGGATAACTTTTGCGGTATAATAAATAAAAGAAAGGAGGTGAGTAAAATGGAAACAAAGGAAATTTTAAAACAACTTCGCAAAGAAAGAGGTTATTCTGCTAAAGAAGTTTCTGATGGTTGTGATATGTCACTTGGTGTGTACAAAAAATATGAATCTGGTGAAAGAGGTGTTGGAACACCTGCTCTTTGTAAACTAGCTGATTTTTTTGGTGTAACCACTGACTATTTGCTCGGCAGAGAGAAATTACCAGATCCACTTGATTTACTAAATCTTAACCCACAAGACAAAGCAATTGTGCAAACATATATCAGTTTGAATCCAGCTAAACGTACAGAACTTGTAAAAATTTTAAGAGACATTGTAGCCGGAGCTGATGTACAGTTAACTATCAGTAAACCAGAAATACAGCAAAAAAACAATGAAACTACACAAAGCCCATTGATCTATTGTGGCACAGTCGGCGAAGAACTGGATCGCAGAGAAAGAGCCAAAGCGGAACAATCAGAGCAAAAATTATCCGAACCGATAGTACAATCCACATCACAAAATCTGTCACAACCTGTACAGCCACAGCAAGCAGAAGTCGAACAACCATGGCGAATGGCAGCTAGAAGTACGGATGGAAAGTATGTTAGCCGAGAAATGAAACCCGAAGAAGTAGAACTAATAGAATCGCTAGAAGACGTTCCGAAGTCCAGGTATTAATGCAATAATGACAAAATCACCTCAACCATTATAATAATAGTTGAGGTGATTTTATGTTTAGCGATTTCTATGGAATTTATAAAAATGCAAGGAATGCTTCTTGGCAATTCCTGATTGATTACAACATCAGTCAGTTGCCAGTCGATTTAAGTCCAATAATAGAAAAAATTGGGGTAAAAATCAAATTTGGGGATGAAAGAGTACTAGAACCACGGCAACGAGGATTAACCACAACTAACGGAACTACAACATACATAGTAGTGCGTAAAGAAAGTTCAATTGCTGAATCCAGGTATACTATAGTGCATGAGTTAGGGCATAGTTACTTGGGGCATCCATTGGTCAATGGCAAATATGCCCGAACGTTTGATATTAATGATGCAAACGAGTATGAAGCGGAACGGTTCGCAATTGACGTTCTCGCACCTGCTTGTGTACTTTGGGGACTGCATCTGCATACACCGGAAGAAATTGCAAGAGTCTGCAATATTTCCATAACAGCAGCACGAAGACGAGCAGAACGAATGGAAGTTCTGTATCAGCGTAATAAATTTTTGTCACATCCCTTAGAGCGTCGGGTATATTCGCAGTTTTTGAATTTTATTAATGAAAACAAGTAAAAAAGTCCATCTAGTTTTTAAAGTTGGACATTTTTTGTATTAGAATCAATTTTAAGGTGTCTAGCAGGGTCGTAGTGGCGTTTTTAGGTGTTTAACTAGAAAGTTACACCATTTTGAAGTAACGTTGCTTCTAGACCATTTTAAATGGATTTAAAGCGATCTGAAAAATATACTTGCTTTTCTCAGCCTTTTTCTGTCCGGAGTAAGGGCTGATCCGGGGAGAGCGGTTCTGAAAATAATTTTTGATCTTGAAAAAACGAATAAAAAATACCAGTTTGTGGAAATCAAGCAAGCACGCATTTTGGTGGGTGGGTGGGGTGTTTGAGAGCTTGTTTTTTTTCTTGTTTTATATATAAGAGGTATAATTGCAAAACTAACGACATGGATTCGCAAAACTAACGACATGGATTCGCAAAACTAAC